>MIAA01000039.1:48184-93985 GCA_001830425.1 Rhodospirillales bacterium RIFCSPLOWO2_02_FULL_58_16 | reverse complement strand
GCTCATGCGCTACACATTCCAAAAAGAATCGAAAAAGGCCATCAGGGGTTCCATTTCGAATCAAAATCGAAGATGTGTGAATACGATAGCCTTACAAAGGGGAGGTCAGGAGGGGCTTCGACCGGACAGGCTGTCAATCCGTTTATTCATCCAGAACCTTCCCCAAAAACTTAAGCCCAAAACATTCAAGTCATTGAAGTGATTCTGGAATCTGCCTTTTTGAAGTGAAACGACGATTTTTCGGGGAGACTCTTCCAGCCGCCCGTCATTGCGAGGAGGCGAAGCCGACGAAGCAATCCATGGAGCGTTAGTTGTCATCTGGATTGCTTCCCGCGTCGCTGACGCTCGCGGTCGCAATGACGGAAGCGCATCTTCGGCATCCCTGACTTTCAGTCCGGGGGTCGTCCCAACGCCCCGCCTCAGCTTGCCTTCGGCTTTTGCTGAAATTTTTGGGGAATGTCACGGTTTATTCATCGGCGTCAAATGCTGTTCACCACCATGACGGAAACATCCTCCAGAAGAATGCTGCTTGCCCGCCTGAGTTTATTGCCGGCGCCGGGGCTGATTCCGGCGCTGAGCGCCTTGTCGCTTATCGCCGCCCTTTCCTGTGAAACGACATTCACCTGAACGGCGGACTTACTGCTGTATATCAGGTGAGCCGCGATTCCCACGGTAATCGCCATGGCCAAAACAGTGGTTACCAAGAAATCATTGCGGACCATTGTGCGCTCCACTTAGTTAGATATTCCAGATCAACATGGGAATTGTATAATTAATAATCGTTTTTGTCAACAATTTTATTTATTATTATTTTATCTATACTTCAATTTAAATTTAATTACTTATTTACATAAAATTTTATTAAACATCGCAATTCGTCAAACTGCTTTGTTATAATCACAGGATGGCAAAGGACGAATTTGACCTTCTTCAGGACGACCCCAAGAACCTTCCCGGCAAGGGCGGACATCCGACACCCGAGCAGAGGGCTGAATTCGTGCTTAAACGGTTAGAGCAATTCATCCGCGACGGACGCACCATTTCCGAGGGGATGAACTTCAAGCAATGGCAGGATATGGCGCGCAGCGAGATCGCCGGCGCCATTGTCGAGGCCGAACAAACTTATCAGGATGACTACATCGTCACCCGTCGTCTGTTGTTTACCATCGCCTCGGCCACCGTCACCATCGGCTTTTGGGGAACCGTCATGGCTTTCCAGAAGGCAAGCTTTCTGGTGGTCGCCATTATCTTCGGGATCACCGGCGTCTGGCTGTTCGCCGTCATCGGCGAGTGGCCGTTACGCAAATACTTCCGCCGCCGCGCCGCCGGAAATCGGGCGCGAACGCTCCACCGGGTAGAGGGTCTGAACAAACGCATCCGCAAGATGGAAATCGAACTCAAGGGCGAAGAAAAACGCCTCAAGAAACTTCTCAAGGCCAAAGCCCTGCTGGAGGCCGGCAAAGACCCCTCTTTGCAAGCCCGCGAGGAAGCCATCGCCGATGCCGCCGCCCTCGCCGACGCGGTAAGAAACAAGTTCGGGCTGTAAGGTGGAGCGCCGAAAGAAAAAACCCCGCCTTGGGGAGGCGGGGTTTTAGCTGCCATCGGGTTGGGGGGGGGGAGGAGGATGGCAGCGATAATCGGCGGATAATAACAAGCCGCCATGAACCGGCCCTGAGCGCTCCGTTCATCCGGCGTTCATAAACGCCGAAAGAAAACTCCCCGGAACCTTTCGGGCGCCGGGGAGAGAGGGGGGAACGTCTCGGGAGGGGAAATCCTAAGACTGACCGTATGATCCCATATCAAAGAAGCTTTGTATGTGACGGACATCACAGTCGGATAAATAGATTTGTAGGAATTACGGGGAGGTTGGAATTACGGGGAGGTTGATAATGCGCCATGCCGGCAGATTGATGATGATGGTGGTGCCGATCCCGACAGCGCTTTCAATTTTTAGCGCGCCGCCGTGCATCTCGATCAATTCCTTGACCAAGGGTATGCCGAGGCCGGATCCCTTGTGCCTGCGGGTGTACTCGTTGTCCACCTGACCGAAGGGCGACAGAATCACCGCCAGGTCTTCCTCGGCGATGCCGATGCCGGAATCGGTCACCCTCAGCGAGAAGCTGCCGTCTCCGCCGATATCCCCGCTGATCGTCACCTTGCCCCCCTCCGGGGTGAACTTTATGGCGTTGGTCAATAAATTTAGCATGATCTGTTTGAACATGCGGCCGTCGGCAAGCAGCCTCGGCGTATCCGCCGGCAATTCCGCCGTCATTTCCACCTTGGCGTCTTTGGCGCGTTCCCTGACCATTTCCAAAGACGAGGAAACGATGCTCGATACATTCAATTCCTCCTCCAGCAGCGCCTGCTTGCCGGCTTCCACCTTGGACAGGTCGAGGATGTCGTTGATCATGTCCAGCAGATACAGGCCGCTTGCCCTGATGTCATTGGCGTAGTCAGCGTAACGGGAATCGCCGAGGGGGCCGAAGGTCTTTCGGCTCATCATTTCGGAAAAGCCGATGATGGCGTTGAGCGGCGTGCGCAACTCATGGCTCATCGCGGCGAGGAAGGACGACTTGGCGCGGCTCGCCATCTCGGCTCCGTCACGCGCCACCGCCAATTCAAAGGTTCGCTCCTCGACCCGCGCCTCCAGCTTGTCATGGGCCTTCTGTATATCGTTGATTGCCTGGTTGCGGGCTTCGATAAAGGGCTTGATGACCCAAAAATATATAAAAGGCGTGGAAAGCACGGTCAAGACGACGGCATCGACCAGGGCCTCGACATTTTGCGAGAAAATCGACCCGGTCACCGAAAGGCCGAACATGACCATGCCTTCCGCAAGGAAGATTATGATCGCTATTCGTAAAATCACTGTTGCCGGGGTCATTGCTTGGCGCCGAAAAATTTATTGGAATCGTTTAACACTAAATTAGCGGACTATGGAAAATAACGTATTATCATTATCATAGCGAAGGAATCCGCTCGGATAGCACAAGTAGGCTCTAAATGGAACTTCAGGAAAATTCAAGCGAGCTTTATCAGGCTCAAATTGAAAACCGCCATCACGTCGATACCATCCGCGCCCTGCGCCATGAACTGGAAGCCGCGCAGGTCAACAAGCAGGAAAGCGTCCAGAAGGCGATCGCCGAGCACAGCTCGGAAATAATTCAGCTCAAGGCCACGGCGCAGGCATTACGCGGCGAGCTGGAAAAGATGCAGATCGACAAGCAGGAAAGCGTTCAGAAGACGATTGCCGAGTACAGCTCGGAAATAATTCAGCTCAAAGCTACGGTTCAGGCCTTGCGCGACGAGATGGAGAAGATGAAAATCGACAAGCAGGAAAGCGTTCAGAAGGTCATCGCCGAAACCGGCGCCGAAATTATTCAACTCAAGGAAACGGCTCGTGAACTGCGCACTCAACTGGAACGAGTCGATTCAAGCCACCAGCAGCGGATGTCCGACATGAGTCGTGATTTTCGCAGTGAAACGAAGCACTTGCAGGAGACGGTCTCGGCTCTTCGAGGCCAACTGGAGAAACCGGATGGCCGATAATACAAAGGGCGCGCAATCCGCCCCTGTCCCTCATGCGGATGATTCCGGCAGGAAAAGGCTGAAAAAGATGATCGGCGCCCTCAAGAAAGAGGTCGAGGTCAAAGATCACGGCAAGGCTCTCAAGAAAAAGAGCGCGGTCGATATCCACGGCCATGAACTGCGCCGGGCCAGAATGCTGCTGGATGTTTCCAGGCAGGTGGCGGGCATCGAGACGGTGGACGAGGTGCTGGCGACGCTGGTTGACATCACCACCAAGGAGACAAACTCCGAACGCGGCACCATCTTCCTTAACAACGAGCAGTCAGGAGAGCTTTACTCGCGCTTCGCCCAGGGAGAAATCCGTCGTGAAATCAGGATAATGAACACCAGCGGCATCGCCGGCCATGTGTTCACCACCGGCTTGGGGCTGATCGTTAATGACGCCTATTCCGACGAGCGTTTCAACCGTTCCGTCGATCAGCAGACCGGGTTTGAAACAAGGCAGGTTCTTTGCGCCCCCATCCGCACGGCCAAGGGCGATATTATCGGCGTCGCCCAGGCCCTCAACAAAAAGGAAGGCAAATACACCGAGGACGATCTGGCTTTGCTGGAAGCGATGACCACCCAGGCCGCCGTCGCCCTGCAAAGCACCCAGTATGTGGAGAAGATGAGGAAATCCCGCGAGACCGAGCTGGAATTCCTCGACATCGTTTCCGACGTCACTTCCGAGATCGACCTCAGCGCCCTGCTGCAAAGGGTGATGGGCGAGGCGACGCGGATGTTGAAGGCCGACCGCTCGACACTGTTCCTCAACGACAACAAGACCGGCGAATTATGGTCACAGGTGGGCGACGGCCTGACCGCCATCCAGATCAGGCTTCCCAACACCGCCGGCATCGCCGGCGCCGTTTACACTTCGGGCAAGTCGGTCAATATTCCCTACGCCTATGCCGACCTTCGCTTCAATCCCGCCTTCGACAAGAAAACCGGCTATTTCACCCGCTCGATCCTGTGCGTGCCCGTGGTCAACAAGAAAGGCCAGACCATCGGCGTCACCCAGGTGCTGAACAAGCGCGGCGGCCCCTTTACCGATGAAGACGAATCGCGCCTCAAGGCCTTCACCAGCCAGGTTTCCATCGCTCTTGAGAACGCCAAGCTGTTTGACGATGTTCAAAATATGAAAAAATACGCCGAAAGCATGCTGGAAAGCATGTCCAACGGCGTCGTCACCCTGGACGACGAGGGCAAGATCGCCACCTGCAACGCCGCCGGCCAACGCATCCTGAAGGTCAAGGACGCCGAAATTATCGGAGTTCAGGCCGAGGCTTTTTTTGCCGGACCTAACGAATGGGTGATGGAAAAGATCAAACAGGTGAACGTCAGCCACGAGGCAAGCATCTGGATGGACGCCACGCTGATGGTCGGCATGGACGATGAGGAAACGGGCGAGGAAAAAGAGAAAATCTCGGTCAACCTCACCATCCTGCCCCTGGTCAACGCCGAAAAAAAGATGCTGGGCGCCCTGTTGATGATCGAGGACATCAGCACCGAGAAACGCATGAAATCAACCATGTCGCGTTACATGGACCCGGCGATTGCCGAACAGTTGCTGGGCAAGGGCAAGGGCGAGGACGTGCTGGGCGGCGCCGTCAGCGAGGTATCCGTGTTGTTCTCCGACGTGCGCAGTTTCACCACCCTGACCGAGCAACTGGGCGCCCAGGGCACGGTCGCCCTGCTCAATGAGTATTTCACCATCATGGTCGATTGCATCACCAACGAGGGCGGCATGCTGGACAAGTTTATCGGCGACGCCATCATGTGCGCCTTCGGCCTGCCCATCCCCCACGCCGATGACGAGGATCGCAGCGTGCGCGCCGGCATCAGCATGTTGACCAGCCTGGATGAATGGAATGCGACGCGCCAGGCCAAAGGCCTGCCGCCGGTGCTGATGGGGCTGGGCATCAACACCGACAAGGTGGTGTCGGGCAATATCGGCTCGCCCAAACGCATGGACTATACGTTGATCGGCGACGGGGTGAACCTCGCGGCGCGTCTGGAAAGCGCCTGCAAGCAGTACTCGGCGAAAATGCTGATCAGTGAGCATACCTTCAGAAAACTGAAGGGAACTTACCGCATCCGCTACATCGACGACGTGGTGGTCAAGGGCAAGACCGAGCCGGTGGGGGTGCACGAGGTGCTGGACTACCACACCGACAAAACCTTCCCCAACCTGATGGACGTGGTTAATTATTTTAACGAAGGCCGCAAACAATACCGCGCCGGCAACTGGCAAAAAGCCGTCCATTGCTTCAAAGAATGCCTTAAAGGAAACCCCGAGGACGCCTTGTCGGAAACCTATATAGAACGGTGCGAACACCTTGAGGCCAACCCGCCCGAAGACTGGAAGGGCGTATGGGTGATGACCGGCAAATAGGCGGTTACTTCGCGCAGGACCAAACTTATAAAATCGGACATATTCATGCATATCCGTGAAAACAACGTTATGACAACCGACCCGAACATCAAGGTCCGCTATTCTCCTCTGGCCCAGCAGTTTGCCGATCCCGAAGAGATCATAGATCGCATCCGCGAACTGGTGCGCAGCGGCGACTTCACCCTGGGCAAGCCGGTGGACGAGTTCGAGAGATCATTCGAGAAACTGCTCGGCGTCAAACATGCCGTCGGCGTCGGCACCGGCACCGATTCCCTGAAGCTGCCCCTGAAGGCGCTGGACATCGGCCATGGCGACGAAGTGATCACCTGCGCCCACACCTTCATCGCCACCGTCGGCGCCATCCACGAGACCGGCGCCCGCCCCGTATTCATTGACTGCGACGACACCTTCTGCATGGACCTGGGCTATCTGGAAGAGGCGATCACGCCGAAAACCAGGGCGATCATGCCTGTGCACATGACCGGCTACATGGTCAACATGCCCCGGCTGATGGAGATCGCCGATCGTCACGGGTTGCCGGTGATCGAAGACGCCTGCCAATCCATGCTCGGAGAGTATAACGGCAAGAGGGCCGGAACGTGGGGAGTAGCCGGCGGCATTTCCATGCACCCCTTGAAACTGATCAACGTATGGGGCGACGCCGGCATATCCGTCACCAACGACGATGAGATGAACCGCAAGCTCCGTCTGCTGCGCAATCACGGCCTCAAGTCCCGCGATGAAATCGAGATCATGGGCTGCAACACCCGGCTGGATTCCCTGCAAGCCATAGTCGGTTCGTGGATGCTGGCCAGGGCCGAGGATATCGTTGCCCGACGCATTGAACGCGCCCGCTACTACGACGCGGGACTGGCGGCAATACCGCAAATCCGCATTCCGGCCAGACAGCCCGAAGTTCGCAACATTTTTCTGCTTTATATCGTCTTCGCCGAAGATCGGGACCGCCTGCTGAAATTCTGCCTGGGAAAGGGAATCGAGGCCAAGGTCCATTACCCGATCCCCCTCTATCAACAGGAAGGTCTGCGTCAATTCGGCTACAAGTCGGGCGACTTCCCGGTGACCGACAGGCATGCCCGCGAAATGATCACTTTCCCGGTCGATCAACACCTCGGCAAAGAGCAACAGGATTATGTGATAAAGACCGTCGGCGAATTCTATCAGGGGAAATGAGATGAAAGAACCGAAGCAGATTTCATACGTCGCCATCGCCGAACAGTTCGCCGACGAACGCGACGATATCATGCCGATCATCGAAAGCGTTCTCGCCGGCGGCAACTATGTTGGCGGCCCGGCCATCGACCGCCTGGAAGAAGAGGTCGCCCGCTTCGTCGGCGTCAAGCACTGCGTCGCCCTCAATTCCGGAACCGACGCCCTGATGCTGGGCATGAAATGCCTCGGCATCGGTCCCGGCGACGAGGTGATCACCCCGCCCAACTCATTCATCGCTTCCACCGCCGCTATCGCCAACCTCGGCGCCGTGCCGGTGTTCGTCGACGCAGGCCCCGACCAGAACATTGACGTCTCCCTTATCGAGGCCGCGATCACGCCGAAAACCAGGGCGATCATGCCGGTACACCTGACGGGAAGAGTTTGCGACATGGACCCCGTTCTCGCCCTGGCCGACAAGCACGGACTGACGGTGATCGAGGACGCGGCCCAGGCCATGGGCGCCGCGTACAAGGGGCGCAGGGCCGGGTCGATCGGCAATGTCGGCTGCTTTTCGGCGCACCCGTTAAAGATATTCAATTCTTGCGGCGACGGCGGCTTGGCCACTACCAACGATGATAAAATTGCCGAGCGCATCCGCCATCTGCGCAACCACGGACTGATCGACCGCGATACGGTGGTGGAGTTCGGCTACGTTTCGCGAATGGATGTCCTCCAGGCGGAGATTCTGCGCTATCGCCTGCCGCGCCTTGGTCGCACAATCGCCATACGCAAGCGCAACGCCGCCGTCTATCGGGAACTGCTTGATCCGAATTACGCTTTTATCCCGCCCGCCAAGGACTACGAAGACAACACCTTCACCATGTTCGTCGCCCAGTTTGACCGGCGCGATGAACTTCAGAGCTACCTGAAGGACAACGGAGTCGCCACCGGCGTTCACTATCCGACGCCCATTCACCTGCAACCGGCGGCCCGTCGGTACGGCGGCAAGCCGGGCGACTTCCCGGTAATCGAACGCCAGTCCAAGCGCATCCTGTCTTTGCCCCACCACCAATTCCTGACCGAAGATCAAATCCGCCATATAAGCGGACTGGTGAATGCTTTTTTCAGGGATTATGCCGGTGGCCTTAATTATTGACCCGTGGCAACCCCGGCGCTTTCCCCTCCTTACCAAGGAGGGGCCAGGGGAGGTTGCTGCCGATGCCCCTAACGCCCGGCGCGTTGACTGGAATAAGCACTGTTTTATGAACTACAGAGGCTCAGAGACACAGAGGAGGTATAGAGAAAAAAGAAAAAGCAGAGAAAAATATTCTCTGCGCCTCTGTGCCTCTGTGGTCAAAACACACAGGCCGATAATTCCCTCTTCGATTGCTGCAACGACCCCCTCTAACTCCCCCTTAAACAAGGGGGAGAATTTTTCAGATTATCATTCATAGATCAATAATTAACGTGTCGATGGCGTTAAATGAAACCGATTAACCGGATTCTGATAACCACCCCGAACACCGGCTGGTTCGGCAAGCGCCGCTGGATCGCGCCGCCGCTGACGCTGGGACTCCTGGCGGCGATTGTTCCCGATCACTACGAAACAAGCGTTCTTGATCCCAACAGGAACGACCTGGGGTTTGACGAGACGGTTTCCCTGATCGCCGCCTCGGATTCGCAAGTGGTGGCGATTACCTGTCTGTCTCTGGAGTACGCCCCCAGCCTTCACAAGCTCGCCGCCGCCGTCAGGAAAGCCGCGCCGCAGGCCGTCATTGTCGTCGGCGGCGTCTACGCCACTACCTCGCCCGATCTGGCGATGCGCGACGGGATCGTGGATTTCGCCGTTCTCGGAGAAGGCGAGCGCCGCTTTCCCCGCCTGTTGAAAATGCTGGACGGCGGAGAAGACGACATCTCCGCCTTCGACGGCCTCGCCTATCGCAAGAACGGCGAAATCATCGCCAACCCCATAGTTACTTTCATCAAAGACCTGGACGAAGTCCCTTTCCCCGATTACGCCAAGGTCGGATTTGTCGACTATTTCTCCACCAACAACCAGTACGCCGTCGTCGCCAACGCCCGTTATCAACCCTACGCTTTCATGATGACCAGTCGCGGCTGCCCCTATAAGTGCATCTACTGCTCCACCCACGCCATCGACGGCAGGAAGGTGCGTTGGCGTTCGGCCAAGAGCGTGCTGGCCGAGATTGATCGGCTGGTTGGAGAGTTCGGGGTTAAAGAAATAAATTTCCTTGACGACAATCTGGTCCTCAACAGGCCTCGTTTTATAAATATCCTGAACGGCCTCATCGAACGCGATTACGATCTGCATTGGAAATCGCTGAACCTCGCCACCTTCCTGCTCGATGATGAACTCCTGGAGTTGATGAAAGAAAGCAAATGCTATCAGCTTATCCTGGCTATCGAATCAGGCAGCCAGCGCGTCCTTGACGAGGTTCTCAAGAAACCGCTCAAAATCGACAAGGCGCCCGCCGTTGTCGCCAAAGCCAGAGAGCTGGGATTCGAGACGGCGGCCGACTTCATCATCGGCAGTCCCGGCGAAACATGGGACGAAATCCGCGAGACCTTCCGCTTCGCCGAAGAACTGGACGTGGACATGGTGTTGTTCCATATCTCCACCCCGCTGCCGACAACCGAACTCTACCGCATAGCCGAGAAGGAAGGGCTTCTTCCCGCCGGTTTTGATTTCGGCAACGCCGCGTTCTTCGGTTTCGGAAAGGGCGTGATCAACACCGACGAGTTCCGGGCCGAGGAATTGCATATGTTAAGGGCGCTGGAATGGGACCGCATCAATTTCAAGACTCCGGAAAAAAGGGAGCGCTTCGCCCGCATGGCCGGGGTATCGCAGGAAGAACTGAAAAAGTGGCGGCGCAACACCATCCGCAACCTCGGCATATACTTCCCCGACGCCGAAGGCTCTCAAAACGAAGCGCCCGTCAACAACGGTCTGCTGGATAAAAACGGCGGCTTCGCCAAGATGCTGAACGGTTCTAACGCCGGTAAGCTCCCCTAAGTTTGCGCCGCGTACACCTGTTTGGCCCAGCCCCGCAGTCCCCGTTCCTCGGCGTTGTTGTTTTCTCCCTGAAGCCAGTCCTGTATCGGCACAAAAAATCCGGTTTTGGGACGGGTAAGAACCGCCTCCGGCAACGGCTCTTTGGGGGTGCGCGCCATTTCCTGCTTGCCGGGGCCGTTGTGGCGGCACAGCGTCGGAGCCAGACGGCTGAACAATTCAACGTCCACAAAAGGCGTTCGGATTTCAAGAGAATGAGCCATGCCGGCCCAGTCGGCGTCGCGCAGCAACTGGTTACGCATGTACCAGGACATCTCCAACGCCGCCACCTTGCGGCGCGGCTCGGATATCGGCTTGTGGCAGTCCTCAAGACGGAGCAGCGGCTCCAGCTCCATCCATCCGGCCTCGGCCATATCGGCGCCCAGCACCGTCGGCAATTCCCAGGGCATGAACAAACCCCGGCGCAGCAGATAAGCATCGCCGTAGCGGGCGCCGTACTCCAATAGACCGGCGTACTTGGGCGAGGTCATCCGCCTGGCGATGGGCGCCGTCACCACGCGCACGGCCTTGCCGAAAGAACGCACGCCGGGGATGGAGCCAAGGATATTGACCAGAAACGGAATCTGGCGGAAACCGCTGTAGCCGCCGAACAATTCATCCCCGCCGAGTCCCGACAGCGCCACCTTGAGGCCAAGGGCGGCGGCCTCCTTGGCGACGAAATAGGTGTTGACGCCGTCGATGGTCGGCTGGTCCATCGCCTTCATAAGCGCCTGCATATCGTTATGAAAATGGCTTCCTGTCACCCACCGCGTGGTGTGCGCCGCGCCGTAGGTGGCGGCTATCGCCTCGGCCAGCGGCGTTTCATCGAAGCCGGTATCCTTGAACTCGCCGAAGCCGAGAGTCATCGTTTCGAGGCGGCTGTTCGCCATCTCGGAGGCCAGACCGGTCAAAACCGACGAATCCAGGCCCGCCGACAGAAAAATGCCGACCGGAACGTCGGCAATCAGGTGATGCTTCACGCTGTCCCTGAGCAGCTCCCGCAGGTCCACCGGCTCCTTGCCGACCGCATTCGCGTCGGCCAGCAGCGAGGCAACATCGAAGAACCGCTTTATCTTGCGGGCGCCGTCGGCATCGACCCATAAGCTGCATCCTGCTTCCAGCGCTCTGATGTCTTCGTAAAGCGTGTGCGGCTCCGGCACATATCCGAAAAGGAAAAAACCGGCGTGTCCGGCGGCGTTATCCCCCTTGCCGGCAAAACCGCCGGCCGTCAACGCCTTGACCTGGGAGGCGACTCTCAGCGTGTTGCCGTCATCGGCATAATAGAGCGGCTTGATGCCGAAGGGATCGCGGGCGCAAAACATGCCGCGCCGTTCCTCGTCCCAGATGGCGAAGGCGTACATGCCGCGCAGACGGTTAACCATCGCCTCGCCCTCGGCCCGGTAAAGATGCAGCAACACCTCGGTGTCGGACTGGGTCGTGAAGACGCAGCCCTTGGCTTCCAGCTCTTCGCGCAGGGCGCGGAAGTTATATATTTCACCGTTGTAGACGATCCGGCAGCGCCCGTCTTCGGCGACCATCGGCTGGGCGGCGGCGTCGCTGAGGTCGATAATCGCCAGCCGCCGGTGCGCCATGCCTACCCGTCCGTCGCCGGCAATCCAATGCCCATGGCCGTCGGGACCACGGGTGCGCATCGCTTCGCCGGCGGCGACAAGCTCGGTTTTTGCCACCGGCGGCGCGTTGTCCCGGTAGGCGAATATAGCGACAAGACCACACATGTTTATACATAACCGGCTATGAGTTAAAGAATAAAGCCTTTTTACCATACCGCCGTCTTTGCATCCGGCAATGAAATCAGGGTAAAACATCATCATGAAGCAAGTTGTTCAGAGCGCCCGTAGCGGCAAACTCTCGTTGCGCGAAGCGCCGGAGCCTAAAGTAAGGGCCGGCTGCCTGCTGGTCAGAACGCAGTCCTCCCTGATTTCGGCGGGGACCGAGCGCTCCGTGGTGTCGTTCGCCCGCAAGAGTCTGGCCGGCAAGGCCAAGGAGCGTCCCGATCTGGTCAAGAAGGTTCTGGCCAAAGCGAGGCGCGACGGCATCGGCGCCGCCGTGGCGGCGGTCAGGGCGAGGCTGGATGAACCTTTGCCGCTGGGCTATTCGGCCGCCGGCGAAGTGATCGAAGTCGGGGCCGGACTGGAAGGATTGTTTTTCCCCGGACAACGGGTGGCCATCGCCGGAGCAGGCTTCGCCAATCATGCCGAGATCAACGTCGTGCCGCGAAATCTGGCCGCCGTCATTCCCGACGGCGTTCCCGACGATGAGGCCTGTTTCGCCACCATGGGCGCAATCGCCCTGCATGCGACGCGCAACCTGAACCCCGGCCTCGGCGACGTAACGGCGGTGATCGGAGTCGGGCTTCTCGGTCAACTGTCGGTGCAGCTTCTGGCCCTTTCCGGAGTTCGCGTCGTGGCTCTTGATTACCTGCCGGGGCGCCTGGAGTTGGCGCGTCAATGCGGCGCGGAAGCGGTCTTTAATCTCAACGACGGCGGGCCGGAAGCGGCAATATCGGCGTTGACCGGCGGCCTCGGCTGCGACAGCGTCCTTATTGCCGCCGCTACAAAATCCAACGAACCGCTGGAGACCGCCGCCGCCATTGCCCGTGATCGGGCCGTCGTTTGTCTGGCGGGAATGACGGGGACCACCATCCCCTTCCGGGAGTTTATGAAGAAGGAACTGAATATCGTGGTCTCGCGCTCCTATGGGCCGGGCCGCTATGACGCCGACTATGAAAAGCGCGGCGTCAAGTACCCGGAGGGCTGGGTGCGGTGGACGGAAACCGAAAATATGGTCGAGTGTCTGCGCCTGATGTCGCTGAAGCCCCCCCGGCGTCTCGATGTCGGCAAGCTGATTACCCATCGTTTTGATCTGGAGGAGGCCGAAGCGGCCTACGCCCTGGTCACCGATTCCGACGAGCCTCATCTCGGCGTCGTTCTCACCTACGAGGACAAGGCGCCGTCGAATCCACGGCCCGCCTTTGCGGCGCCGAAGGTCAAGCGGGTCGGCGGCTGCGTGCTGGGGGTCATCGGCGCCGGCAACTTCGCCAAGGCGGTGCTGCTGCCGGAACTGAAAAAGCTGGATAATGTGACCCTTCACACTATTGTCACCCGGCATGGACCGTCCGCCGGGCAAACCGGAGACGCCTTTGGTTTTGCTCACGCCGCCGCCGATGAATCGGCGGTGCTGGACAATAAAGACATCAACGCCGTGCTGATCGCCACCCGTCATGACAGTCATGCCGAATTGACGGCTCGCGCCCTGAAGGCGGGCAAGGCGGTGCTGGTGGAAAAGCCGCTGGGGCTGAACCGTGAAGAGATTGCCGGGATCGTCGAGGCCCGCAACGGATCAAACGCCTTCTTTCAGGTCGGGTTCAACCGCCGTTTCGCTCCCATGTCGATCGAGGCCCACGACCATCTGGCCGGGATGCGCGGGCCGAAATTCGTGCTGCTCAGGGTGAATGCCGGCGGCCTGCCCGCCGACAGTTGGATCAATGACGGCGAGGAGGGCGGCGGACGCATTCTCGGCGAGGTCTGTCACTTCGTTGATCTTGCCCGCTTTCTTGTCGCTTCGCCGATTGTTTCGCTCCAGGCGACCGCCACCGCCGCCGTTTCCGGGGGCTGTGAGGATTTGTCGGCGACCCTGCGCTTCGCCGACGGCAGCCTCGCCACCGTCGTCTACACCGGCCTGGGCGATGACGCCATGGGCAAAGAGCTGATCGAAGCCTATGCCGGCGGAAGCGTGATCACCATCGACAACTTCCGCTCGCTCTCCGTTGCCGGCAACGGCAAGGTCTCCGTCGGCAAACGCAAGAGTCAGGACAAGGGGTTCAAGGCGGCTCTCAAAGCCTTCACGGCGGCTTCCGCCGCCGGCGGGCCGGCCCCGACGGATGAAGCGGAACTGATAGAAACATCCATCGCCACCATCGCCGTTCTTGAATCTTTACGCACCGGCGGACGGATCGACCTTTAGGGAAATGTAGAGATGGACTTAAACGTTTTCTTCAAGTCGCAACTGGATGAACATGAAAGGGTGTTGGCCGCCACCCGCGATGCCTTGGGCGAACCGTTTGCAAAGCTGGTCAAGGCATGCCTTATGGCGGCAAAGGCCGGCGACAAGATCGTTTTTTTCGGTAACGGAGGCAGCGCCGCCGACGCCCAGCATTTGGCCACCGAACTGACCGTTCGCTTCAAAAAAGACCGCGCTCCGATTCCGGCGCTGGCGTTGACTACCGATACCTCCACCCTGACCGCCATCGGCAATGACTTCGGTTTTGACCAACTGTTTGCCCGTCAGGTCCAGGCCAATGTTCGTCCCGGCGACGTGGTTATCGGCTTTTCCACTTCGGGAACCAGCATAAACGTCATCAACGGACTTATCGCGGCCAAAAAAATCGGCGCCGTGGCCGTCGGTTTCGGCGCCGGCAAGGGCGGCGCCATGGCTGATATCTGCGATCTTATTTTGCTGGTGCCGTCCGGCGACACGGCGCGTATTCAGGAAATGCACATTACCCTGGGCCATATGCTGTGCGGGGCGCTGGAAAGCGAGTTGGGGTTGTTATGACGGAAGTTCTTGTTTCCCTGGCCGAGGCGCTGACCAAGGCTCGTGTTTTGTGCGTCGGCGACGTTATCCTTGATCACTTTCACCACGGCGCGGTCGAGCGCATCTCCCCCGAAGCGCCGATCCCGGTGCTGAGACTGGAACGCGAGGACACGATGCTCGGCGGCGCGGGTAACGTCGTGCGCAACCTGGCGGCGCTCGGCGCCAAAGCCCGCTTCATTACCGTTGTCGGCGCCGATCACGAAGGCGAAAAAATAGCCGGGGAAATCGCCAAGGCGGGGATCGTCGATGTTCCGCTGATTGATGACGAACGGAAAACTTCGGTAAAGACCCGCTATCTCGCCGCCGGCCAGCAGATGCTGCGCGCCGACAGAGAGACCGTCGCTCCGCTCGGCGCCAAGGTCAGGGAAAAGCTGATTGCCGCCGCCGTTGAGGCCATGAGCGATTGCGCCCTTGTCGTTCTCTCCGACTACGGCAAGGGGGTGCTTGATGACGGCGTTGCCGCCAAGATTATCGCCGCCGCCCGCAAGGCCGGCAAAACCGTTATCGTCGATCCCAAGGGCGCCGATTACGGACGCTATAAGGGCGCCGACGTGATTACCCCCAACCGCCGCGAACTGGGCGAGGCGACGCATCTGCCGGTGGGCGGCAGCGATGAAGTTATCAAAGCCGCCCGCGCCCTGATTAACAAACATGGGTTCGAGGCGATCCTGGTGACGCTGGGCCGCGACGGCATGGCCCTGGTCGCCGCCGACGGCGACAACGCTCTTCTGGCGACCGAAGCGTTGGAGGTTTTCGATGTGTCGGGCGCCGGCGATACCGTGGCGGCGACTCTTGCCGCCGCTTTGGGCGTGGGCGCCGGTTTGTCCGACGCCGCTGCGCTGGCCAACACCGCCGCCGGCATCGTCGTCGGCAAGGTGGGGACGGCGGTAGTTTACCCCGAAGATATCATCAGCGCCCTGCACCATCATGATTTGTCCGGGGCCGAGGCCAAGGTCATGGCGCTGAAGCAGGCCCTTGATCGTATCGGCCAATGGCGGCGCAAAGGCCTGAAAGTAGGCTTCACCAACGGCTGCTTCGATCTGCTGCATCCGGGACATATTTCGCTGCTGGCCCAGGCAAGGGAGGCCTGTGACCGGCTGGTGGTGGGGCTGAACAGCGATTCCTCGGTCAAGCGTCTGGGCAAAGGCGACGACCGCCCGATCCAGATGGAAACGGCCCGCGCCACGGTCATGGCGTCGCTGGCCGCCGTCGATATGGTTATTATCTTCGGCGAGGATACGCCGCTGAAACTGATCGAGGCGATCCGTCCCGACGTGCTGGTCAAGGGTTCCGATTATGAACTGGACAAGGTGGTGGGAGCGGACCTGGTGCAAAGCTATGGCGGTCGGGTGCTGCTTGCCGAACTCAAACCCGGACACAGCACTACCGGCGCCATCGCCCGCATGGCGAAATAGGCGGCGTGAACACCTTTGTCGCTCACGCGCTTTACGCCCTGGCCTGGGTCAGTTTCGGTTTCGTTCATTCGTTACTTGCCGACGATAGGGCAAAAAGACGCCTGACGCCGACATTCGGGGCTTACTACCGCCTTGGCTATAATCTGTTCGCCGCCGTGCACATTGCCCTGGTTTTTGCCGTCGGCGCTTATTTGTTCGCCGACGGCAAGGCATTTTTATTGGCGCCGTGGGCGCAATTCACATTGACGACGATATATGTTCTCGGCTGGGCGGCGTTCCTGTGGGCGCTCAAAGGCTACGATCTCGGCCGGCTGGCGGGAACGGCGACCGGGTCCGAAAACGAGCCGCTGCTGACCGACGGCCTGCACCGTTATGTGCGCCATCCCCTCTATGCCGGGGCCTTGCTGATCATCTGGGGGCGGGTGGATGACGAGTTCGGCTTGGCGACGGCGGCATGGGCGTCGCTTTATCTGGCTGTCGGAGCCTGCTTCGAGGAGCGCCGCCTGCTGAAAACCTACGGCGCGGATTACGCCGACTACCGCCGAAAGGTCCCGGCCTTTATCCCATGGAAATGGCGTGCTTTATAAAAAATCACCTTTTGCCGCCGGAGATATCGGTGAGCAGCTTGCTCCAGAATCCTTTCTCGACAACGGGTTCCGCCTCCGGCGGCCGGTCCACGCCCGGCAACGGGCTTGCCGGCGAGTTGACAAGGGCCGCCTCCATGAAGCCGCGCCACAAATGCGCCGGAAGGCCGCCGCCGGTTACCTTTTTCATGGCCCGTCCGTCATCGTTGCCCATCCACACCCCGGTAACCAGTTCGGCTGAATAGCCGACGAACCATGCGTCGCGGAAATTCTGGCTGGTGCCTGTCTTGCCGGCCGCCGGCCTCGACAGGGCGGCGGCATGGCCGGTGCCGGAAGTGATTACGCTTGAGAGCATGGCGGTCATGGCGGCGGCATGGCTTGCGCTCATCACCCGCCCCGGACCCGATCCCAGACGCCGGTAAAGCACATGGCCGGACGCATCGCGGATTTCCTCGATGGCATGGGGCCATACGCCGTATCCGCCGTTGGCGAAGGCGGCATAAGCCGCCGTCAATTCGATCAGGCTGACCTCGCCGGACCCCAGCGCCAGGCTGGGGTCAGCCTTGAGATTCGAGGTCAGTCCCAGCCGTCGCGCCGCCGCGATGACCTGACTGCGACCGGCTTTCTCGGCCACCTGCACGGCTACCGTGTTAATGGAGCGGGCAAGGGCGTCGCTCATGCTCACCTCGCCCTCAAAATGCCGCGCAAAGTTCTTGGGACTCCAGCCTTCCACCCGCAGCGGCGTATCCATCAAGCGGGTTTCGGGAGTAAGCCCGGCTTCCAGGCCGGCCAGATAGACAAACGGCTTGAAGGCCGATCCCGGCTGACGCAGGGACTGGGTGGCCCTGTTGAACTGGCTCAGTTCATAGTCGCCCCCTCCCACCATGGCGCGTATGGCGCCGTCGGGCGTCATCGCCACCAGCGCTGTTTCGGAGACTCCGAACTTATCCCCGTCCCTGACCAGCAGGTCTTTTGCTTTTGCTTCCGCCAGCCGCTGCATATCCGCGTCAAGGGTGGTGATCACCACGACATCCTTGTCGCCGGGAGACACATAATCGGAAACCTGTTCCATCACCCAGTCGGCGAAGTGGCGGGCGTAATGCTGCCCTCTGAAAACAGCCGTGGCGCGGCCTTTTTGTGCTTTGGCGTTATCCGCTTCCCGGCGGGAGAGATATCCGGCGGCGACCATGTTGGCCAGAACCTGCTCGGTGCGGTCAGCCGCCGAACCGGGGTTGGCGATCGGGTTATAGCGCGACGGCGCTTTCAAAAGACCGGCCAGCAACGCCGCCTGATAGGTGGAAAGATTTTGCGCCGATACGCCGAAATATTTTTGCGCCGCCGCTTGAACGCCGTAGACGCCGTTGCCCAGATAGACCCGGTTGAGATAGACGGTAAGTATCTGATCCTTGCTGAACTTGCGCTCAAGCCACAGCGCCAAAAGCAACTCCTGAACCTTGCGTTTGATGGTGCGCTCGGGCGTCAGAAACAGGTTCTTGGCCACCTGTTGGGTAATGGTGCTGCCCCCCTGGACGATGCGCCCGGCGAAAACATTGGCTGTTGCGGCGCGGGCAAGGCCGATTACGTCGAGTCCGAAATGACTGTAATAACGCCGATCCTCGGTGGCGATGACCGCCTGCGGCAGGGCCGGCGGCAAGTTCTTGACGGTTACCGGCATTCCGTAAAGATCGCCGAAGGTTGCCAATTCAAAGCCGTCGGCGGCGATGACGGTAACGGTGGGCCGGCGCGTCGCCGCCAGCGCCTTGTCCACGTCAGGAAGGTCATAGGCGTACCACGCCGTCAGCACTATGGCGGCGACGATGCCCCAAACGGCGGCGACGGTCGTCCAGGTTGCGACCGACTTAAGCGCGGACCCGAGCCGATGCCGACAGGCGGCTGTCCTCTTATTCCCTTTGGCGGTCATGGGAATAATGATCAATGATTACGGTTAGAATTGAGTTAATGAATTCGGTCGCTAAACATCGAGGTTGACCACTTTCAACGCATTGTTCTGGATGAACTCGCGGCGCGGTTCGACGACATCGCCCATCAGAGTGGAAAAGACTTCATCGGCGGCGCCGGTGTGGCTTTCCTTGACCTGCAACAAGGCGCGGGCTTCCGGGTCCAGCGTCGTCTCCCAAAGTTGTCCCGGATTCATTTCGCCCAGTCCCTTGTAACGCTGGATGCTTATTCCCTTGCGTCCCAGCTCCATGACGACATCGACCAGGGATACCGGGCCGGTGATAATATGTTCGTCATCCTTGACGACAAGGGCGCCGTGGCGGGCGAATATCTCCTGGAGCCTTGCCGCCATTTTATCCAGTTGCCGGGCTTCAGAGCTGCGGATGAGCGCGCTGTCAAGGATGTGGCGCTCGTCAACGCCTCTCAGGGTGCGCTTGAACTCCAGCCCGCCGTCGTTAAGCACCACTCCTCGCCAGCCGCGTTCCTCGAAGACAGCCAGCGCATCAAGGCGTTTGGCGATGACGGAGGCGACTTCGCCGGCATGGGTTTCATCGGATAATATCAATGGGTTGAGCACCCCCAGGATCGCCGCCTGTTCCACCATCGCCAACGGCACATGCTGGGCGAGATGACTGAGAAGCGTTTTCGCCGTGCGGGATTCCTCGACCAGGATGTTCAGGTCGGCGCCGGCCATCCTGACGCCGCTGAAGGTGGTGAGCACGGCTCCCTCATTAATCGCGGCGCCGAGCAGGTGATGCTCCAGCGCATTATCGTCCTTCAGATAGACTTCCGAATTTCCCTTCTTGGCGCGGTACAATGGCGGCTGGGCGATATAGAGATAGCCCTTGTTTATGATCTCCACCATCTGCCGGTAAAAGAAGGTAAGCAACAGGGTGCGAATATGACTGCCGTCAACATCGGCGTCGGTCATGATGATGATCTTGTGATAGCGGCATTTTTCGATGTTGAAATCCTCGGGTCCGATGCCGGTGCCGAGCGCCGCGATCAGGGTGCCGATTTCCGCCGAGCTTAACATCTTGTCAAAGCGTGCGCGCTCGACATTCAGAATCTTGCCCCGGAGCGGCAGGATGGCCTGATTGGCGCGATTGCGCCCTTGTTTTGCCGACCCTCCCGCCGAGTCGCCCTCGACGATGAACAACTCGCTTAAGGCCGGGTCGCGTTCCTGGCAATCAGCGAGTTTGCCGGGCAGAGTGGAAATATCAAGCGCCCCTTTGCGTCTGGTGAGTTCGCGAGCCTTGCGGGCGGCCTCACGCGCCGCCGCCGCCTCGTAAATTTTGCCGATGATCTTCCTGGCGTCCGCCGGATGCTCTTCGAACCAGCGATCCAGTTGCTCGCCGACGATGCCCTCAACGATGGGCCGCACCTCCGAGGATACCAATTTATCCTTGGTCTGGGACGAGAACTTGGGGTCCGGCACCTTGATCGACAGAACGCAGGTCAAGCCCTCGCGGGCGTCATCTCCGGTGATGGCGGTCTTTTCCTTCTTGGCGATGCCGCTGGAATTGGCGTAGGCATTGATGGTTCGCGTCAGGGCGCCGCGCAATCCGGCCAGATGAGTGCCGCCGTCACGCTGAGGAATGTTATTCGTAAAGCAATGGGTTGTTTCATGATAGCTGTCGTTCCACTGCATGGCCACTTCGACGGTCGCGCCGTCGCGTTCTCCGCAAACGATTATCGGCGGCGAAAAAATAGCGGTCTTGGAACGGTCCAGAAACTCGACAAAGGCCACCAGCCCGCCTTCATAGTGCAGATCAACCGTCTGTTCCTTGACATGCCGGGCGTCCGTCAGCCTGAGGGCGACGCCTGAATTGAGAAAAGCGAGTTCACGAAGCCTGTGCTCCAACGTCGGGAAGTCGAATTCAGTCATCGTGAAGGTCTTGGTCGAAGGCAGGAACGTGATCATGGTGCCTGTCTTGAACTTGCCGTCAACCATAGGCGCGTCGCCCGTTTCCTTCAGCGGCGCCTCGGCCTCGCCGCCGACGAACCTGACGAAATATTCCTTGCCTTTGCGCCATATGTGCAGGTCCAGCCAGTCGGAAAGGGCGTTGACCACGGAAATCCCGACTCCATGCAGGCCGCCCGACACCTTGTACGAGTTCTGGTCGAATTTTCCGCCGGCGTGAAGCTGGGTCATGATCACTTCCGCCGCCGACACTCCTTCTTCGAGGTGAATATCGACGGGAATGCCGCGACCGTTGTCGGTAACCGTTACCGAGCCGTCGCCGTTGAGAACGACCTTGACGATGTCACAGTATCCGGCCAGGGCCTCGTCGATGGCGTTGTCCACCGCCTCATAGACCATGTGATGCAGGCCTGAGCCGTCGTCGGTGTCGCCGATATACATGCCGGGGCGCTTGCGCACGGCGTCAAGACCGCGCAATACCTTGATGGAATCGGCATCATAAGATTCGGCGGCGCTTTCCGTTGTTTCTTCAGTCATCTGATAATCTTCAATACAGTTAATTTCGGGTCATTATGCACTATCGGATCGTCGGTGTCACAACGCCGTCTTCAATATTGAAAAATTGCGCCTTGCCGTAAATGCTTGAGAACAAACCAGCATCGGCGCCGGTGAGCCACGCCTGGGAGCCGAGCGCCATAATTTCCGAGAACAGGGCTTCGCGGCGGCGAATATCAAGGTGCGCCGCCACTTCATCCAGCAGCAGAATTGGAATCTTTCCCCGTTCCGCCGCCTGGAGGCGCGTATTGGCCAATACGACGGCAATCAGCAGCGCCTTCTGTTCGCCCGTCGAGCACTGATCCGCCGGACATTCCTTGGCCAGATGCCTTACCACAAGATCGCTCCTGTGAGCGCCCGGCCCGGCGCCGCCGCTTTCCATGTCTGTACGGCGCGCCTTGGCCAGCGCCGCGCGCAGACGGTCCTCGGCCTCAAGCGCCGGCCCCTCGTCAAGCCAATTCTCGATATCGCCCGTAACCGCCAGACCGGCGCCGGGAAAGGGGCCGGTTTCTTTCGAGCATATGTTATCAAGGCGCGAAACCGTCTCGCGCCGCGCTGCGGCGACGGCAATGCCCTTCCTTGCCATAGTGTCTTCCAGGGCGGCCAGCCATTCCGGGTCGGCGCGTCCATGGCGCAAAAGTCGCGCCCTTTCCCTCAAGGCGTGGTTATAGGCGCTGACGCGACCGGCATGGGCGGGATCAAAGCCGAATACCAAACGATCAACAAACCGCCGCCGGGAAGCGGAGCTATCGGTGAACAGCCTGTCCATGTACGGAGTCAGCCAGTAAACGCTGAGCAGTTCGGAAAGCACCGCCTGACTCTTGCGGACCTGACCGTCGACGTGAACGATTCGTCTGTTCATGACAACGTTATTTGAGATCGCTTCGCATCCGGTGCCGATATCAATTTCACCGTCGGGCGTGTTCACGCGCACGGCCACCGCCCACGGTCGTCTCTTACCGGCTCCATCGGCGAATCCGGACTCGCGGCGCGCCACTTCGTCCAGACGCGCCCTTCTGAGGCCCTGGCCGGGAACCAAAAAAGACAATGCTTCCAGAAGGTTTGTCTTGCCGGCGCCGTTCGATCCGGTAAGCACTACCGGACGCGGGTCGGTCTCTATTCTTTGGCAGCGGTAGCAACGGAAGTCGGTAAGCGTCAGGCGGGATACGGAAAGGGGCCATCCGTTACGGATGTTGCCGGGCGGAAATTCCGTATGCCGTTCAAGAATAGCCGAGCCTTGTGAACCGGTCAGTTCACTTCCTCCTCATATACGCATGGGCATGAGCACATAAAGAGCGCCGGCGTCGCCGGCGTCGCAAAGGATTGCCGGCGAGGCGGCGTCGGCCATAATGAAACGGGCGTTGTCTCCTTCGATCTGCTGAATGATTTCGAGCAGGTAACGCGCATTAAACCCGATCTCGATGGTATCTCCATCGTAGCCGACCTCCAGTTCCTCGGTGGCGCTGCCGCTGTCCTGGCTGCTGGCGGAAAGCACCAGAGCGCCCCGGCTCAGGCAGAGCTTGATGGCGCGTGATTTCTCAATGGAAATGGCGGATACCCTGTCCACGGCCTCGGCGAAAAGCTTGCGGTCAATGTCCCATTCCTTGTCGTTGCCGGACGGGATAACGCGCTCATAATCGGGGAAAGTGCCGTCGATCAGTTTGGAAGTCAGCGTCGCATTGCCGAAGGAGAACCGGATTTTGCTTTCTGAAAGGTTGATTTCCACATCGTCGCTGATTCCCTCAATGAGTTTATACAACTCGGCGACAGTCTTGCGGGGAACGATGACGCCGGGCATGTCGGCGGCGCCTTCCGGCAACGGCGCCTCGACGCTGGCCAGCCGATGGCCGTCGGTGGCGACGGCGCGAAGGACATCAATGCCGTCACGCTTGGCGGCGTGCAGATAGATGCCGTTAAGGTAGTATCGCGTCTCTTCAGTAGAGATGGCGAAGCGCGTACGGTTAATAAGAGAGCACAAATCACCGGCGGCGATCTGGAAAGCGTGAGGAAGATCACCCCCGGACATCACCGGAAAATCTTCGCAGGGCAGGCAGGAAAGAATGAACCTGGAGCGTCCGGAACGCAGCGTCATGTTTCCGTTATCGCTGCTTTCCAGTTCTACCTGGGACCCATCGGGCAGTTTGCGTGCGATGTCGTAAAGAGTATGAGCCGGCGCCGTGGTCGCCCCGGATGCGATCACCTCGGCTTCGACCCCGTCAACAATTTCGAGGTCCATGTCGGTGGCGTTCATGGTCAGGCGACCGTCACGCGCCTCCATTTTGACGTTGGAGAGAATGGGAATCGTGTTGCGGCGCTCGACAACGCTTTGCACATGCCCCAGCCCCTTCAGCAACGCCGCCCGTTCAATGGTAAGTTTCATTCCTGACACCAATACCTTCAGCCTTCAAGCATCCGCCGCAAAAGTTCTACATCCTCGGTGAAGGCGGCGTCGCTCTCACGAAGTTCATCAACTTTGCGCACCGCGTGCATCACGGTGGTATGATCGCGACCGCCGAATTTGCGTCCGATCTCCGGCAATGAGCGCGAGGTCAACTGCTTGGCCAAATACATGGCCACCTGACGCGGACGGGCGACGGAACGCGCGCGACGCGCCGAATGCATGTCGGAAATACGGATATTGAAGTGGGCGGCTACCCGCTTCTGAATCTCCTCAATGGTGACGCGGCGATCATTGGAGCGCAACAGGTCGTGAAGAACTTCCTGGGCGGTCTCCAGCGATATATCGCGCCCCACCAGTTGGGCATGGGCAACGACTCTGTGCAGGGCGCCTTCCAGCTCACGCACGTTGGAGGTGATCTTGTGAGCGATAAACTCCATAACCTTGCACGGTATTTCGACCCCAAGCTGTTCGGATTTGGACTGAAGAATGCCCAAGCGCAGTTCATAGGTGGTGGCGTGTATGTCCGCCACCAAGCCGCAGTTAAGTCGTGACTTCAGGCGCTCTTCCATGCCTTCCAGGTCAGAGGGCGACTTGTCGGCGGAGATGATGATCTGGCGGCCCTGGTCAACCAGGGAATTGAAGGTGTGGAAGAATTCTTCCTGGGTAGAGCCTTTGCCGCCGATGAATTGAACATCGTCAATCATCAGCACATCAACCGAGCGGAACATCTCCTTGAAGTCCACGATCTTCTGTTCCCGCAGGGAGCGGATGAAGCGGTACATGAACTTCTCGGCGGAAAGATATATGACGGTGCGCGAAGGGGTGGATTTGCGAATGCGCCACGCCGTGGCGTGCATAAGATGGGTTTTGCCGAGACCTACCCCGCCGTATAGAAACAGCGGATTGAATGTCACCCTCGACGCTTCCGCTATGCGCTGGGCGGCGGCGTAGGCAAACTCGTTGGATTTGCCGATGACGAATTTCTCGAAGGTAAAGCGCGAATCCAGCGGCGCGCTGATGTCATCGCTGTAACTCTCGCCGCTCCCGCTGCGTCCGGATTTTTCCTTGACGATGACAGGCGCCGGCGCCTCGCTCTTGGCCGCAGACGCCCGCTGTTGACTGCGCTCCGGCTGAATAAAAACGTCAACGGCATGAATTTCCGGATTTTCGTTGCGCCAAAGAACGCACAGACGGTCAATAAAGTGGGCGACAACCCAGTCGCGCATAAAACGGGTAGGCGCGGAAATCCTTACAACGCCGTCGGAAATTTCACGAACCGACATCGGTTTAAGCCAGCTCTGAAAGGCCGCCTCGCCGATCTCCACCCGCATGTGAGCACAAACACGCTCCCATTGTTCACTGACCTGGGTGTCTGCCGTTCCGCTTGCCATTTTGCCTAGCCGCCTTCGTTTTCATGCAAAAAATGAATAAACAACCCGCCGTCCCAAGCAGACAACCCCGCCCGGCATTACCGCTCCGGCATTATTGACCAAGAATCAAAATTGCAAATTACCACTAAAACTACCAGTTGCAGCAGGCCGGTCGCCATTTGCCGCCCCCACCAGACCCTGCTCCCCCCGCCGCCGATGACTCAAACTTACACAGCGCACCCGGTCATGGCAACAAAATCAAAAAGAAAAATTCAAAAAGAAACCGAAATAAACCGCTTGACTCCAAATCCATGGATTAAGCAGTCGCCATACGCTGAAAAAGCCCCATAAAAAAAACCGCGACCCATTCGGATCGCGGTCATAAACAAAGCCTTATTGTCTACTGAGCGTCAGGCCGCCATGGCCTTGACTCTGGCCGTCAGCCGCGACAGCTTTCGCGCCACGAGGTTGCGATGAATAAGGCCTTTTTGAGCGCTGCGCATCAATTCCGGCTGGGCGGCGCGGAAGGCGGCTTCAGCAACCGCCTTGTCGCCGCCGTCGATGGCTTCTTCGACCTTTCTTAAATAAGTGCGCAAGCGGCTCACGCACATGCCGTTGACCGCATCGCGCCGCTTGATCTGCCGATCTCTTTTCTTTGCCGATTTGATATTAGCCATCTGTTGCGAAACCCGTTATCCAAGAAAATCATTAAAGCGAAGGCCGGTTTATATAGCCGGCGACAATCCCCGTCAATCCTTTGCAACACGGCGGCAACTCAGGCGCGTTTCTTGCCGGCGGGAGGATCAAAGACGCCGAGAGCCACCGGCAAGCGAACATTCAAATCACTGATGCGCTGTCCGATCTGATGGAACTGTCCATGAACCTCGCCCCGCATTTCCGCCTGAGCCTCCAAAACCTTGACCAACATCGGCTCAAGACGGGCCAGCGTAGCCTTGATATCGGAAACGCTGCTTTCCATGCGGGAGAGACGGTCATTAACATCACTATCCATGCCCGTTATCCTGCGCCCCTGCGGGCGGGATGTCAATTCAAGGCTTATCATCCAGTGGCGGCTTTGCGGACTGGATTGCTTCGTCGCTCCACTCCTCGCAAAGACGGCAAGGCTCGGCCCGGCGCGGACTTGACGGCGGCCAAAATGACTTGGCGCCTTTGCGCCTTCGCGTGACCGATCATATTTCACGCGAAGACGCGAAAGCATGATGAAGACGTGGATGGCCGGGTCTTCGCCCGGCCATGACGGTAAAACAGGATCAAGTCCTTTCAGTCGATTGCCCTGATCTTTAACTACTTCAAGGATGACCCGGTCGGCGACAGCGCAAAGCGGATAGTCAATAGTTTGTCGTCGCCGCTTAATTCCAGCGTCAACGCCTCATCCTCGCGGCTGAAGGTGGTCTCTTTGTCATGTCGCCAACCTAATTGCGGCAAGGTTGATGCGTAAAAATCAATCACCGGATTGCGGGCGACGTTACCCGTGGCGTAGGCCTCGACGATCCTCCCCGCAGGGGTGTCAAAGATCATTCCTGCCCCTGGGCTTTCGGTCAGCCCCGGCATCAGGGGAAGCCCGTCAATGCCGGTGACGAAAGCGTCGTCGGCATGGGCGGGAGCAGCCATCATCCCTGTCAGGATAACAACGACAGCAATGGACAGCGATCTTAAAAAACGTCTCTTCATGACGGTTGCTATACCACTAACGCTGTCTCTCCGCACAATAGAAAGTGGACCGTCCCGACTGCGTGATGCGCTTGACGCCGCCGGTTCGCGTCAGATCACAGTCGCACCCGGAACAAGGTTTGCCGGAGCGCCCGTAAACAGCAAAGCTTTGCTGGAAAGACCCCGATTCTCCGTTCGGCGTGCGGTAGTCGCGCAGGGTCGATCCCCCGGCGGCAACGGCCTCGGACAGGACTTCCTTGATTGCTGCGGCAAGGCGCTCGGCGCAGGCGCCGTCGATAGAATTAGCCGGGCGCGTCGGCGAAATTCCGGCCCTGAATAAAATTTCCGAGGCGTAGATATTGCCGATTCCGGCAACGATCCCCTGGTCCAGAAGCGCCGCCTTTATGGGTCCGCCGCGTTTTTTTATATGCGCCGCCAGATAGTCGCCGTTGATTTCCCCGTCGAGAGGCTCCGCCCCCAGCTTGGCAAGCAGAGGGTGGCGGTCCAACTCATCCGCCTCGGCCAACGTCATCAGGCCGAAGCGGCGGGGATCGTTATAGTAAATGACGACGCTCCGGTCGGTCTCCATGATCACATGATCGTGGGCGCCGGGAGGCGGAGCCTCGCCGTTAAAAAACAAAAACCGCCCTGACATGCCTAAATGGGCTATCAGCGCCGACCCGTCGTCAAGCCTGAACAGCAGGTACTTGCCGCGCCTGTCAACCTTGAGAACCCGGCGTCCTTCCAGGCGTTTAACGAAGTCGGGCGGGAAGGGAAGGCGCAGGGACGGACGCCGCAGGATGACCCGCGCCAGCACCCGGCCCTCAAGTATCGGCTTGAGGCCCAGCCGCACGTTTTCGACTTCAGGCAATTCAGGCATATGGCAAAGTAGCGCAAGATAATCTCTTAGGCTATGGTTGCGCGTCATGTCACGAAACCATCACAGCTCCACGGCTGAAAAAACTACTCATTTCGGGTTCGAGACCGTATCCGAGAAAGAGAAGGCTTCCCGCGTGCGCAACGTCTTTGACAGCGTCGCCTCCCGCTATGACCTGATGAACGACCTGATGAGTCTGGGCGTTCACAGGCTATGGAAAGCGGCCTTTATTAACCGGCTTAATCCCACCAAGGACATGCGTCTTGTTGATGTGGGCGGCGGCACCGGCGACATCGCCTTCCGCTTTCTTGATCGCGGCGGCGCTTATGTCACCGTCTGCGACGTTAACGCCGCGATGCTGGAAACCGGACGTGAGCGCGCCATCGACAAGGGATACCTGAAGGGCATCTTATGGCTTGCCGGCGACGCCGAAAACCTGCCCGTCCCCGATGCTTCCTTTGACGCCTACACCATCGCTTTTTGCATACGCAACGTCACCCGGATCGACAGGGCGCTTGACGAAGCGCGTCGCGTGCTAAAGCCCGGAGGCCGCTTTCTGTGCCTTGAATTCAGTCATGTCGCCGAACCGCTGCTGAAGGGCTTGTACGATGCTTACTCTTTCCGGGTGCTGCCGGCGCTCGGCGCGTGGGTCGCCGATGACGCCGGCGCCTACCGCTATCTGGCGGAGAGCATTCGCCGCTTTCCCGATCAGGATACTTTCGCCGGGATGATCGCCGCCGCCGGCCTGGATAGGGTTAAATATCACGATCTGTCCGGCGGGATCGCCGCCATCCACTCGGCCTGGCGTCTTTAGGGTCAAGACTCACTAAATCCATGAATTCTGCGCGAAGCGGAAAAGGCGGCCCGGCTATGAAAAGGCCGAAAAGCGTAGTATTTGCTACGGTTGAGGCCTTTGAAGACGTCCGGTCGCCTTTTCCGCCGCGCCCGAGAAGGGTGACATCAGAATGACCGAATGGACGGCGGAAAATCGGCTCGCCGGGGGCCTTCAGGCCCGCCTTCGCCGATTCTCCTTGTCCCTCAGTCATTTTGATGTCACAGAATTTCACGAATTTAATGAGTTTTGGCCCTAACATGTTGCGCTCGCTTAAAAATATTGCGCGTTTGCTCGGCATCGCCCGCACCCTGGCCCGCCATGACGCCTTGTTTCTGCTTGAGAAACTCGAAGTCGCCGATGCCGTCGTATCGGCGGCGCGGCTTTTTTCCCGGCGCCATGAACCAGGCCGGCCCGGACAACGGCTTGCCCGCGCCTTGCAGGAAGCGGGGCCGAGCTTCATCAAGCTGGGTCAGGCGTTGTCCACCCGCTCCGACCTGTTGGGCGAGGAACTGGCCGCCGATCTGTCAGACCTTCAGGACCGCCTGGAGCCGTTCAGCGGTATGGAAGCCCGCGCCGCCATAGAAGCCGAGTTCGGTTGTCCGGTTGAGGCCATGTTTTCCGCTTTCAACGATCAGGCGGTCGCCGCCGCTTCCATCGCCCAGGTCCATTTCGCGGTCACTGCCGAGGGCCGGGAGGTGGCGGTCAAGGTCTTGCGCCCCGGCATCGAGGCGGCGTTCGCCCGCGACCTCGACTTTTTCTTCTGGGTGGCGGAGTCGATCGAAGCCATGCGCCCCGAAATGCGGCGCCTCAAACCCGTCGAATCGGTAAAGACCTTGGCCGAGTCGGTGATCATCGAGATGGACCTGCGCTTCGAGGCGGCGGCGGCGGTGGAACTGGCCGGGAACTTCGCCGATGACGATACTTTCAACATTCCCGCCGTTGATTGGGGGCGCACCGGGCGCCGGGTGCTGACCACCGAAAGAATTGCCGGAATCCCGCTGGATGATCGTGAAGCCGTCATCGCCGCCGGTCACGACCCGAAGGAAGTGTTGTCAAAGGCCGCCTCCGCCTTTTTCATGCAGGTGTTCCGTGACGGCTTTTTTCATGCCGACCTTCATGCCGGCAACCTGTTCGTTGTCAATGACGGCGCGGTGGCGGCTGTCGATTTCGGGATCATGGGGCGGCTTGACCGGCGCACCCGGCTGCACCTGGGCGAGATGCTGCTGGCCTTCCTTAACCGCGACTACCGTCGCGCCGCCGAGGTCCACTTCGAGGCGGGGTGGGTGCCGTCGCACCGTTCCCTGGACTCGTTCACCCAGGCTTGCCGCTCCATCGGCGAGCCGATCATGGACAAGCCGCAGAACGAGATTTCCTTCGCCCGTCTGCTGGGCCAGCTTTTCCAGGTCACCGAGACTTTCCGAATGGAGACGCAACCTCAGTTGCTGCTGCTTCAGAAAACATTGCTGGTCGCCGAGGGCACAGGGCGCAAATTATGTCCCGATGCCAATATGTGGTTCGTGGCGCGTCCCCTGATCGAGAGCTGGATCGCTGAAAAAATGAGCGCCGAGGCGCGGGTCCGCGAGGCTGCGGAGGAGGTGGCGCAAGCCGTCAAACGCCTGCCTCAGATTATGGAAGGGATCGGCAACGGCCTCGCCATGCTCGCCGAGGGCGGCGTCAAACTGCACCCGGACACCGTTCGCGCATTAAAAGGGGGCGGGCGGAGTAAAACACAAGGCCTTGCCTGGATCGCCCTGGCGCTAATCGCCGTGGCGCTGTTGGTGCTTTAATCTTCGTCTTCGTTTTCGTCTTCGGTGATCTGAAAGTCGAAATCCCGGTCTTTGCTTTTATATACGTCGTAATGAAATACGCGCTCGATGATGTTGCCGGGGCCGAAGACAAGCACAGGCGGCTTGAAGTCGTAAAGCTTTTGGCGGTCCACATATTCGACGGCGGTGATGATCACCTCGTCGCCCACCTGGCAGGTGCGGGCGGCGGCGCCGTTAAGCACGCAACACCTTGATCCCGCCTCGCCGTAGATCACATATGTGCTGATGCGCGCTCCCGTATGCTTGTTCCAGACGTTGACGAACTCCAGCGGCAGGATGCCGGCCTTTTCACAGATAACCGGGTCCAGCGAGATCGAGCCGTGGTAATTGAGATCGGCGCCGGTGATCCGGATGCAATGCAGCTTGGCGCGGACAATCTTTAACATACGGAGGGGTTCCTTGCGACCTTGAGGGCGCGAACCCTACACCGGAGTCTGCGGCTGTCAAGGAAAACCCCGCCGCTTCCCCATATTGAACGGCCTCTTCTTTTCCGGATGGGGATCAGATACATTGAGCAGAGGCAAGCGGCATAAGATGAAATCGTGGCGTATTTTGTGCTGTCGTTATGCCTTCAATCTTCCTGACCGGCGAGGTAGCGCATGAGCCGCCCATCAATCCCTTCGGAGCTTCTGGATTCCGTCGTCGCCTGCTTTCATCCGCGCCGGATCATTCTATTCGGGTCACGGGCGCGCGGCGAAACCGGACTCGACAGCGACATCGATCTGCTGGTTGAACTGGATGATGATGTTTTGCCCGAGATGCTGTCGGCAAATGCAATCCGAACGGCGCGTGGGAACTACCGTCGTCCCGTCGATATCATTCCCTGCCGCGCCTCTATTCTGGCGTCACGCGCCCGGGCCATCGGTTCATTCGCCCATATCGTGCTGCGCGACGGAGTAACGGTCTATGAGCGGCGCTGACGAGCAGGACATCATCCAGTGGCAGGACGCTCTGCGCTGGTTAGAGCGGGCGGCAGAGGATATCGGCGTCTCCAGGGCGCTGATTCAAAAAGGGTTCATCTCTCACTCCGCTTTTCATATCCAGCAAGCGGCGGAAAAGATTTTGAAGGCCTTGTTAGTGGCGGCCCGCCAAGACATTCGCAAGACACATGACCTTGCAACATTGGCCGTATTGGCGAGAGAACACTGGCCAACCATTGTTATCAATCCTTTCAAACTCGACTATGCCTCGCGCTGGTATATAATCAGCCGCTATCCCGGCATTGAGGAGATAATGCCGGGGCTTGCGGATGTAAAAGAAGCCCTGCCCGAGGTCGAAGCATTATTCGCTTCTGCAATCGCCAAGGCCCCGCCGGAATTGGCGCCCGAAGCGCAAGCCGTTCTTAGGAAAAGCCTTTAGGGAGCGACCGAATGATCAAGCAAAGCCTTTCGAGGCGTTGCGGAGGAAACCCATGAGAACGACATCAACCTATCCTTTACGCCTGCCCCGTTTCGTCAAGGCGGCGGTAGAAAAGATCGCCAAGGAAGAAGGCATCAGCCTCAACCAGTTTGTGGCGGCGGCGGTTGCGGAAAAGCTGTCCGCCATGAATACCGAGGCTTTTTTCGCAAAACGCGCCGGGCGGGCGGACATGGCCGAATTTCGGCGCATATTGACGTGCGACGGGGGCGACCCGCCGCGTTCGGGGGATGAGTTGCCGTAATATGTGATGCCGGCGGTTGTAAAGAATGACTCTGAAAAATCCTCCCCTTGCCAAGGGGAGGTCAGGAGGGGTTTTGGCCTCCCGGATTCATCGGCGGCAACCTCCCCCAATCCCTCCTTCGTAAGGAGGGGAAAGCGCTTGGGCCATATGGGTCAATGATTAAGGCCGCTGGTATGATTTATTCATCCGGACGAAGGCGATAGCGTCCTTTCTTCGCCTTGCGTGTTCAACGAAGTCCCTTGAACCGTCCCGGAGAGGCCGCAATAATGGCCGTCCGGCGAACGCTCAGGAAGACACCATGGGAAGTCAGATCAAAAAACTCGGCTGGGTTGCCCTCTCCGCTCTCGGAGGCGTCGCCCTCGGAGTGATCGCGCTCAGGCGCGGCGAGAATATCAACGCCGTCTGGCTGGTGGCGGCCGCCGTCTGCACCTATCTGGTCGCCTTCCGCTTCTATGCCCTGTTCATCGGCTCCAGGGTCATGGGCATCGACCCCGCCCGGATCACGCCGGCAATCCGCTACAACGACGGCCTCGATTATGTGCCGACCAACCGCTATGTGCTTTTCGGCCACCATTTTGCCGCTATTTCCGGGGCCGGCCCGCTGGTCGGGCCGGTTCTGGCGGCCCAGATGGGCTATCTGCCGGGGACGCTCTGGATACTGGCGGGGGTGGTTCTTGCCGGAGCGGTCCAGGACTCGATGGTGCTGTTCATTTCGACCCGCCGCGACGGTCGCTCACTGGGCGAGATCATCCGCTGGGAAATGGGGCCGGGCGCCGGCGCCTCCGCCATGCTCGGCATTTTTCTGATCATGATCATCCTGCTTTCGGTTCTGGCCCTGGTGGTGGTCAAGGCCCTGGCCGACAGTCCCTGGGGAACCTTTACGGTGTTCGCCACCGTCCCCATCGCCATTCTCATGGGAATCTATGGCCGTTTCATCAGGCCGGGGCGCGTCGCCGAGATGAGCGCCATCGGTTTTGTCCTGTTGATGACGGCGCTGGTCTGCGGACGAACCGTGTCGGAGCATCCTGAACTCGCCCGATTGTTCACCTTCAAGGCCGAACCGCTGGCTCTGATCATCATCGGCTACGGGTTTGTCGCGGCGGTCCTGCCGGTGTGGCTGCTGCTGGCGCCGAGGGACTACCTCTCGACCTTCCTCAAGATCGGCGCCGTCGTCGGACTGGCCGTCGGCATCGTTATCGTAATGCCCGAGATGAAAATGCCGGCGGTCAGCCGCTTCATCGACGGCAGCGGCCCGGTGTTCGCGGGCAGTCCGTTTCCCTTCCTGTTCATCACCATTGCCTGCGGCGCGGTTTCCGGCTTCCACTCCCTTATTTCATCGGGCACTACGCCCAAGATGCTGGAGAACGAGAGCCAGATACCCTTCATCGGCTACGGCGCCATGCTGATGGAGTCCTTCGTGGCGATCATGGCCATGGCGGCGGCCGGGGTGATCGAACCCGGCGTCTATTTTGCAATGAACAGCTCGCCGGCCGTGATCGGCGCCGATGCGGTCAGGGCGGCGGCGGTGATCTCATCATGGGGCTTCACGGTTACGCCGGAAATGCTGACGGGGGCGGCCAAGGACGTGGGCGAGACCAGTATACTGTCTCGAACCGGCGGCGCTCCCACGCTGGCGGTAGGCATGGCCTATATCTTTTCCCATGTGCTGGGCGGCAAGGCGATGATGGCTTTCTGGTATCATTTCGCCATCCTGTTCGAGGCCATGTTCATCCTCACCGCCCTGGACGCCGGCACCAGGGTCTGCCGGTTCATGTTGCAGGATATGGTAGGCGCGGCGGCGCCCTCGTTCCGCAACACCCGATCATGGGCCAACAACCTGACCGCTACCGGCAGCGTGGTCGCCATGTGGGGATATTTCCTCTACTCCGGCGTGACCGATCCGTTCGGCGGAATCAATACGCTGTGGCCGCTGTTCGGCATGTCCAACCAGATGCTGGCGGGCATCGCCCTGATCACCTGCACCGTCGTGCTGTTCAAGATGAAACGGCAGCGTTACGCCTGGGTGACGATGGCGCCGGCGGCCTGGCTGGTGGTCTGCACCACCACCGCCGGCCTGGAGAAGATATTTCACAACAACCCGGCCATCGGCTTTTTGGCCCACGCCCGCAGGTTCAGCGACGCCTTGGCCGAAGGCGAGATATTGGCCCCGACCACGAGCCTCGACCAGATGCGCCGGGTGATCTTCAACGATCATGTCGACGCCGTCCTGACCGGGGTCTTCATCGTGGTGACGGCGTCCCTTCTGGTTCACGGCGTCCTGGCGGTGCGCAAGTCGCTGACCAGCGACGAGCCGACCGTGATCGAGGCCGAAGAGGCGATGGAGGCGGGCCTTGCCTGAGACCAAGAAGACCCTGATCAGTTACATCAAGGAAACCCTGCTTCTGATGGTGGGACTGCCTGATTACGACGCCTATGTCCGCCACCGCCTTGCCCGTCACGCCGACCGGCCGGTCATGTCCCGCGAGGAGTTCTTCAGGGAACGCCAGGAGAATCGTTACGGCGCCAACGGTAAGACCAACCGCTGTTGTTAAGACGTATAGGCATCGGATGTCAATTTGACCGGGGGGTGTTTTTCGGTTACGAAGAAGCGCCGCACAATCAGGATCATCGTAATTGCTTTTTTCAGAGGACGGACAGAGCGTTGTCGCTCCCCGACATGTACGATGACGGAGCTTTCGCCTACCCTGGCAATTCTTTTACAGCGTGAACGATTTCGCGATAACTACCGCGAAAAGCGTGATCCGATCGCTACCGAGCGATCATCGTGGCAGGCTCATTCCTTCCGTCATCTGGTGCATCTGCTGCCCGGCGAGTCAATTCTGGAGATCGGCGGAGGGGGCGGCATATTTACGCGCGCGCTTGTAAAAATGACACGCGGACGCAATCCGATCACAAGCATCACCGCCGCTCCTGCGGCAACGGTCATTCCCGGAGTGGAGACCCTGGCGGTAAGCAGGTTGCCCGGCGCCCTGGAAGGGCGAACCTTCCGCTACATCATCGCCGACGGCGTCCTTGATCGCCGTAACGTGTGCGCCCTCATTGAACAAGTGTTCAACCTGCTTGAAGAAGGCGGGCGAACCGTCTTCTTCGAGTCCAATTCCTGGAATTTTCTCTACACGATCCGCAACGCTTTCCGCCGGATTTTCGGCTTGCGGAATATGCAGTCGTTGCTGGACCGGACGCAGCTTTCCGAGCTTTATTCCGAAATCGGCTTCATCCGGGTTTCCTCGCGTTTTACGGATTTTGTCTATTCGCCGCTGGCGCCGACGCCAATGGCCGCCCGGTTTATGCATAATCTGTCCGTTTTACTGGAAAACGCTCCGCTGGTGCAAAACCTGGCCGGACGCATCATACTTCATGCGCAAAAACCGCCGCGCATCGTTCCTCGCGCCCCGGTGTCGCTATGTCGGCACAAAGACCTGATGGGAGCGATTTCGTTCATCGTTCCCTGTCACAACGAGGAAATGAACATTCCCCCGCTGGTCGAGGGATTGCGCACATATTTCGGCGATTACATTCATCAGATCGTGCTGGTCAACGACAACAGCAGCGATTCCACCCGCGAGGCGATTGACCGTCTGGCGGCGGCGGACCCTCGCATCACGCCGATTCACCGTTCGCCGCCTAACGGCGTCGGTCGCGCCCTGCGTGACGGCTTTATGGCGGCAACCGGACGTTATGTCATGTCGATGGACTGCGATTTTCAGCATCTGCTGCCGGAAATGGAAGATATGATGGATGCCGTCGCCGAAGGAGCCGACGTAGTATTCGGCAGTCGTTTTTCGCAGCTCAGCGTCCTGATCAACTATCCGTTCGGCAAAATCGTCGCCAATCGCTGTTTTCACCTGCTGGTCAATCTGATTTTCCGTTTCGGACGCCGTGACATTACGAACAACCTCAGGATCATGAGCGCCGACATCGCCCGCCGCTTGGTCATCAGCGAGCCATGGTTCGCCGCCAACGCCGAAATAGGATTGCAATCGGCGCTGCTTGGGCGGGAAGTGCGCGAAGTTCCCATTTCGTGGATCAACCGCACCTTCGATATGGGACATTCGTCATTCAAGGTGCTGGCTTCCGGCGGGGGGTATGTCCGGGTGCTGTGGCGCTTTGCCCGCATGACCAACTTCGGCTTCTCCAGGCTGCCTGATCTCGGCGGGAAATGATAAGGTCCATTTTATGAGCATCGCCGTCATCACCGGTTCAGCCGGCCTCATCGGCTCCGAAGCCGTCCGTTTTTTCCATGCGAAGGGCATGGACGTGGTCGGCATCGACAACGACATGCGCCGGGTGTTTTTCGGCGCAGGCGCCAGCACCGCCCGGTCTCTGGAACGCCTTCAGGCGGATATGAAAAACTATCGTCACGAGAACATCGACATTCGCGACGTTGCGGCGATCGAGGCTTTGTTCGCCGGCCTGGGCAAGGCGATCAAGGTGGTGATCCATACGGCGGCGCAGCCGTCGCACGACTGGGCGGCAAGCGATCCCCACACCGATTTTACCGTCAACGCCAACGGCGCCTTGGCTCTGCTGGAGGCGACGCGCAAGCACTGCCCGGACGCCCCCTTCATCCATTGCAGCACCAACAAGGTCTATGGCGACACCCCCAACCGCTTGCCGCTGGTGGAGATGGAGACCCGCTGGGAGTTGGCGTCTACGCACGCCTACGCCCTGCACGGCATCGACGAGGGCATGAGCATCGACAATTCCATGCACTCGTTGTTCGGGGTATCCAAGGCGGCATCCGACCTGATGGTGCAGGAATACGGTCGCTACTTCGGCATGAAGACCGCCTGCTTCCGGGGCGGCTGTCTCACCGGACCCAATCATTCCGGAGCGCAGTTGCACGGTTTTCTCAACTATCTGGTCAAGTGCGCCGTTACCGGCGACGCCTATACCGTGTTCGGTTACAAGGGCAAGCAGGTCCGCGACAACATCCATTCCTTCGATCTGGTCAACGCCTTCTGGCGCGTCTTCCAAAAGCCGCGTTCGGCTGAAATTTACAATATCGGCGGCTCGCGCCATTCCAACTGCTCAATGATCGAAGCGATCAGGATTTGCGAGGAACTGACCGGGCGGCCGATGAACTGGAGCTACGCCGAGAGCAACCGCGCCGGCGACCACATCTGGTGGATCAGCGACGTGCGGCGTTTTCAATCGCATTATCCCGATTGGACCTACAGTTACGACATCCGCTCAATCATCAAGGAAATACACGACGCCATGGCCGAAAGGTCCGCGATCTGATATTATTCCGGTCTCTACATATAGCGTCCCGATACCGAAATTTGTACTTGCAAATTTCATGGACAGAATACTATGGTGGGCCATGAATATTGTCGTTGAATCTGTAAGGGAACTGTTTGGATTCCACAGATACGAATTCATAATAGCCAACCTGGGCATTATTTTTCTTCTCAGCAATTTTTGCGGCGGACTGCTTTACAGCATCATTCTCGCTCAAGGAAAGCCGCGAAAAGAAGTTCCGCTGAAAGAGCGGATATCCTTCCGGCTGCTTCTGTTGGGATGGGGATTCGTGCTTGTTTTCGCGGTTTATTTCCACGCGGTGCTTTTCGGAAAAATCACCATGTCCCATTTTATCTTTTGGGCCATAACCTTGGTGTCCGCCCCGGCCTTGGCCTATTTCGGCTCCCAACTGACCTATGTGATTTTTCAGAAAAAAATCGAGCATAACCGGGCGGCCTATAAAGCCGGGGTGGACAAGATACGCGCCGCCAAAGCGGCCCAGATGACCGCCGCCACCAAGGCGGCGGCTGATGACAAAGCGGCGGCGGAAAGGAAAAAGAAAATGGACGCCGAGATCGACGCCAAGATCGCCAAATCCCGCAAGGAACATAAGGTCGGCCAGATCTAATTAAAAAGATTGTCTATTTCGTTCTGGGATATCTTTTTTGCTTCATCCAGTTGTGGGCCGTTAAGCAGCTTCTGGTCCTCGTCCTTCGGCAGTTCATCGGGCGGGGGAAGGCCGTCGAACTCACTCTTCCCGCCAAGGATATCGATCATCATCGTCACCCGTTCATCAATGAACTTCAAGGTAGTAACCACCTTGTTAATGCGCTGGCCGGTGATGTCCTGAAAGTTACAGGCTTCAAAAACCTTGACCACCTGATCCCTGATCTCATCCACCCATCCGGCCTCTTCTTCATCTTTGACATGGCCGCGAATCCTTTCCGCCTGACAGTCAATGCTCTCCGCCGCAGACAGAATGACATTGGTCGCCTTTTCGGTATCCGCCACCACGGCGTCCAATTGACTGGTCATGGTGATGATATGATCGTCATCCTCTCCGATATGGCCGAAGGCGGCAATTTCCTTCTTGGTCTGAAGAATGGCGTTGGACATCTCCTGCAATTGCTGCCTGAGGCCGGCGGCCTCATGGATTTCACGCTTGAAGTCGCCCACCACCGTCGTGCTGACTTCGCCCATGCCGGAAATTTTATTGCCAAGGCTGTTGATGGCCTCCATCAGTTGATTATGGCGCTCAATAGCGCCCTTGTCGTTTGAAACAACGGCGCCGGCGCCGGCGCCGAGGACATGCCCCCGGGATTTCATCCGGTGAATTTCAGCACTGAACAACCGCTTCGGGAAATGTTCCGACACGAGCTTTATCTCCATCCGCTAAAATTAAACCCGAACATCCGCACCGATTTATACATCCTATTATATTAGAAGCAATCCAAAAACCTAATCAATCCTGATGCGCTCCAAGGCATATTATGTTATAAGCGGGACATATGGGGGGCTATCGGCCCGACCGGACAAAAATTGGAGGTATCCGTGAAATTTTTTAAGCGCTTTACGCCTTTGGCTCCGGCCTGTCTGGCGGTTTTATTCATGATTTCGCCGGCCGCCGCCGATGAGAAAGAGGCGGAGCTGTTCGTTCGCAGTCTGGCTGAACAGGCAATCATGGTGCTGCGTGACGATAAAAAGCCGCTCGAAACCCGCGAAGCCCGGTTACGCGCTTTGCTGTCCGCCGGCTTTGCCATGGATACCATCGGTCGCTATGTGGTCGGCGCCCACTGGGAGAAGATGAGCGCGGAACAGCAGAGCGAATACCAAACGCTGTTCAGCGAGTGGACACTGAGGTCATATTCGACCCGTCTCGGCGGCTACAAGGACCAGGAATTTGAGGTCCTCAACGCCGTCGATAGCGGAAAGAAGGACATCTTCGTCCGCACCCGCATCAACCAGCCGAACGGCGGCAAGCCTGTCAACTGCGCCTGGCGCATACGCAAGGTCAATGACCAGTACAAGATCGTCGATATCGACGTTGAGGGCATCTCCATGCTGATAACCCAGAAACGTGAATTCGAGTCCCTTCTTAATCGACAAGGTGTCAATGGTCTGATCGAGATGCTGAAAATGCGTAATTCCAAATTCCCGGCAATGGCCGGTTAAGGGGAGGGAGGAATATGAAAAAATTGAATTTCAAGCGGAAATTTCTGAATGCCGCGTGCCTGACTCTGGCTCTGACCTTTGCCGGCGTCGGCGCGTCATGGGCCGGAACCTTCGAGGAAGGCAACGCCGCCTATCAGCAAACCGATTTCACGACCGCATTGAAGATATGGAAGCCCCTCGCCGATTCCGGCGACGCCCGCGCCCAGTACAACATAGGCGTCATGTACGACCGGGGGCACGGGGTTGAACAAGACAAGGCGACGGCCAAAACATGGTGGCTCAAGGCCGCCGAGAAAAACCTCCCCATGGCTCTGCACAATCTGGCCGGCGGCTATCTGTTCGGCAGCGGCGATGAGAACGAGCACAAAAAAGCCCTGGAATGGATGACTCGCGCCGCCGAACTTGGTCTCAGCCGTTCCCAGTATTCGCTGGGCAAGATGTATCTGCACGCCCACGGCGTAAAAATGGACGAAGCATTGGGCCGCAAGTGGATCGAAATGGCCGCTAATCAGGGCTTTGACAAGGCCCAGTACAACATGGGCAAGATCAGCCGCGACGGCATCGCCGGTCCCGTCGACAAGGAGGCCGCCGCCCGGTGGTTCCTGAAAGCCGCCAAACAGGGCTACGCCAAGGCGCAGAACTACGCCGGAAATCGTTACGCCAAGGGTGACGGGGTCGAAAAGAACGAAGCCGAGGCATTGTTCTGGATAACCTTGGCCGCCGATCAGGGAGACAAAACCGCCGAGGAAAACCGTAATGTCCTGCTTAAAAAACTGCCCCCGAACGTGGTTGAGGAAGTCACCGGGCGCGTAAAGGCGTGGACGCCGGAGAAGAATTAGGGCCAAAACTCATTAAATTCAGCCTTTTTTACTTGAATTTTACTTGAACCGGAAGTAATTAGGCGGCAAGACCCATAAAGGGCTGCGAAGATGAAGGTTTCCGGGCACAGGCTTTCCACCAAGGCGACCGTCAGGGCGGCGCGGACATTTACCCGACGCACCCTTCTGAAGGGGGCCGTCGCCGCCGGCGCAATCGCCGGCGTCGGGCCATGGATTGTCAGGGACGCCTTCTCCTCCTCCGGCGAACTCAAAATTATGATGTGGTCGGACTTTCTGCCTGACTCCGTTTCCGGCGCCTTCACCAAGGCGACGGGCATCAATATCAAACAGACACTTTACGGTTCCGACGAAGAACTCTTCCACAGAATCAAGGCATTCAAGGGCCATGGCTTCGACCTGATCAGCCCTTTGTCCAGGCGCATGGGCTATTGGAGAACACACGGATTATTGCAGCCGTGGGACATGGAAAAGGTTCCCGTGGACCGCATCGACCTGCGAATGTTCGACATGGCCCTGTCGGCGGGAATGTGGGGCGGCAAGGTCCATCTGTTGCCCTTCGTATGGGGAACCGAGGGATTGGCGTGGCGCACCGACAAGTGGTCCAGGGACGCCAAAGATTTGACCTACGGCGATCTGTGGACGCCCGAGATGAAGGGCAAGATCATGGGCAGCCCGATTCCCATGCTGTTGGCCCTCGGGCTTTATCTGGACCGCGTCGATAAGGTTCCTTCCAACCGGATGCTGGATTGCTACAAGGACGAAGATAGCATGCGGCGCATCTGGGACGAAATCATCGGCTTCGCGGTGAAGCGCAAGTCGTGGGTCAAGATGTTCTGGGAAGACGCCGAATCCCAGATCAACGGTTTCAAGAACAACGGCGTTGTGCTGGGGCAGACCTGGAACGGCCCGCCGACCAGACTGGCGGGCAAGGGCGATCCCATTGCCTTCATGGCTCCGATGGAGGGAGCGCTCGGCTGGCTGGCCGGTCTTTCCATTCCTGTCGGTGCCGGGAATATCGATCAGGCTTATGAATTCCTGAAATTTCAATATTCGCCCAGGAACGGCGCCCGGCTCGCCGACATGACCGGCTATTCATCCTGCGCCGCCGGCGCCGCCACGTTTCAGGGAGACAAGAAAAAAAAGAAGAAGGCCGTCGAGGCTTATCCGGGCAGCGCCATGGAAAAACTGTGGTGGTGGCCGGTCGAGGAGCCTTGGCACACCGCCGCCCACGCTGAATACGGCGACCGGTTCGTTAACGCTTAAATACCCTGCCAAGGTTCCGTCATCCGATTTTCAACGCCCAGGAGATCAAGCGCCCGGCCGACGGTGTGGCGAACGATATCGGCGATGGATTGGGGCTTGGCGTAGAAAGCCGGCACGGGAGGCATGATCAGGGCGCCGAGGCCGGCGGCCCTGGCCATCAGTTCCAGATGTCCCTGGTGCAGCGGCGTCTCGCGCACCATCAGCACCAGCGGACGCCTTTCCTTAATGGTAACGTCGGCGGCGCGGGCCAGCAGGTTGTCGGCGTATGAATTGGCGATGGCCGACAGCGTTTTGATGGAGCACGGCGCGATAATCATCCCCGCCGTGCGGAAAGAGCCGCCGGCGATGGCCGCGCCCACGTCCTTGACGTTGTAAACCTTGGTCGCCAGGGCGTTCACTTCGTCTATGCCAAGCCCGGTCTCATAGGCCAGGGTAAGCGCTCCCGCCTCGCTGATCACCAGATGGGCCGGACAGCCCAGGCTGTTAAGGGCCTTCAATGTTTCGACGCCGTAAATCGCGCCGCTGGCCCCCGATATGCCGACGATGATTGGCTTCATGATGACCCTAAACCGTTAACAGGCGCCGCGATCATGACCGCTTCCGCCGTTTTAGACAAGGCGGCAATCTACCCTGTGTCGCGCTTTGCCTTGGCCGGGGCGGCGAAGCGGTGTATAGTTATGCGTATTGATATCTTCGACTGAAACAACGAGGTCCGCCATGTTTAGCCGACGCCTGAGCGATGCAACCATAGCCGCTCACAGGATAGCTTGCGATGAGCAAAAAAAGATGATCGCCCGGTTATTGATGGAGGCTCTGGAACTGGAGCTGACCCAGATCGGCGGCGATATGCAGGACCACCGGGAAGCTACTGAAAAGATGGAGGCCGCCTTCGACGCCCACGAAAAGGCCTTCGGGTCCATCAAGGACGGATGATTGCGCTGTTTTCGAGGCAAATATTTCAAACATGGATAGACAGGATATTCAGGATTTTTCCCTCATTTTTATCCTGTGCATACTGCTTATGCCATCGGCCTTAATTACTGACCCGTGGCGGCCCCTGCGCTTTCCCCTCCTTACCAAGGAGGGGGCAGGGGGAGGTTGCTGAAAAAGCGTCTTTTATGTAATCACTATCTGCGTTTATCAGTGTGCATCCGTGGCTGACTAATATCAATTTGTCTTCTATAAATTAATATCAAAAACAATCTCACGCCAAGACGCAAAGGCGCAAAGTTTAGACCCATTCTTCATTTTGCCTTTCTTGGCGTCTTAGCGTCTTCGCGTGAGTTATACTACTTCGTCTTCTAATGCTGATCTATAGAAAGCGAATTGGTATAAAATGAGAAAGCCACGGATAAACACCGATGAACACGGATATCAAATTTAAAAACGGCGTTTCCTTGCAGCCGATGCGTCGGGAGGTAAAAACAAAACCCCTCCTGACCTCCCTTCGTAAGGGGAGGATTTTTCAGAGTCACTCTTTATGGCCGCTGGTATTATCCATCGCCGAGCGTTAGGCGGGGGTCTCTCTCTCATCCGGTAAAAGTAGCCCGGCGGCGATGCCGACCACGGCAATGGCGGCAAGCGCCTCGAACAGACGGTTAAAGCCGCCGGTCATATCGTAAAGCGCTCCTTCCATCATCACTCCGATGCTGCTGACGCCGAAGGCCAGGATGAATTTCATGCCGAAAGCCAGGCCCCGCCATTTGCCGGGAGCGTAGCGGGCCAATAAACTGTTTTCAGCGGGCAGCGAGCCGACGTTGATCGTAACCATGACCAGCGTGACCACGACCAGCGCCGTCCCGCTCAGGCCGGCGGCGAAAAACAGAAGCGGCGCCTGAAGGACAAAGGTCAGTATGTAAATGACCTTGAGACGGTATCTGTCGGCCATTATTCCGGCCGCCACCTGCATGACGCCGGCGAATAGATAGACGACCGCCACCAGCGTTGACGCGGCAAGGACGCCGCCGTCGGCGAGATCGCCCATGCGCTCAAGGAAGAGCTTGGGCATGGCCGGCTGGGTCGCCTGATAAATGACTCCTGTGCATAACATTGTCACCGTCAAAACAAGAAAGACCCGCACCATCTCCTGCCGTGATTTCGGTGGGTCCTGCCGGCGGTCAATTTTACTCTCGACAATAATCCCTCGGGCCAGAAGAACGTAAAAAGCCGCCCCCGTCAGCAGAATGACGGCGCCGGGAACGATGAAAGCGGCCCGCCAGTCAAAGAACTCTATGAGCATGCCGGCGCTTAACGCGGCTATACCCGGACCGACGCCTCCGAATACGCCGTTGACGCCGAGCATGAACCCCCGGTTGACTGAATTTCGTATCAAAAAAGCGATGCCTACCGGATGGTAGATAGAAGCGAACAGCCCGGTAAACGTCAGCCACATGGCGATCTGAAAGGGTGAAGAAGAAAAGCCGGTCATCACCATGCCCAGGCCGGCGCCGATAAAAAACAGCCCCATCATGCCGGTGGAACTCCAGCGGTCGCCGAGCCATCCGGCCAGCGGCGCCGCCACGCCGAAAAGCAAATTGCCGGCCACGACAAGAGTCACGACCCGGCCATGAGTTAGCGACAGATCGCCCTCAAGCGTCAGGGCGGCGACATAAAAAACGGGCGCGAATAAATGGGAATACAAATGACCGATGCAGGAGAACCCAAGAGACAGGCGTTCGGAAATGCTCGACATGATTTGTACCGCTTTTAACTACTGATCAAAACGTGATATATTAATGACTCTGAAGAATCCTCCCCCTTGCTTCAAGGGGGAGGTGGAGGGGGTATCGGCGGCAACCTCCCCTGACCCCTCCTTGGCAAGGAGGGGAAAGAGTTAACATTCGGATCAAGGAGACGCCGATGGCTGACGCAAGCGAAGAACAAGGGGCGGTATACGGCGTATCCATAGACGTTATCGCTGTTTTGGGTTCCGCCTTCATGCCGGTGAGCCAACTGTTGAAGCTTGGCCGAGGCGCCGTTGTCCAGCTTGACCGGATGGTGACCGAGGACATCGAACTTTTTGCCAATGATCAGTTGATCGCTCGCGGCGAAGTAACGGTGGCCGAAGACCGACTGTCCGTCAAAATCACCCAAATCATAAAAAGCAATATGGCCAGGATATAAAGCGCGTTAATTCATAAGCCGGGGAAATGCAGACTTTGATCGTTTTCAACAGCCAAATCCACTTCCCGCAGCTCCTTTTCCAGGTGCGCCCGCAGCTCGTGATACCTGCGTTTTTCCGTTTCCGTGAATTTCATCCCGCCCGGGCTGTCCTTTAACATCGCCGCCTTGATGAACGTCGTCAACTCCCCCATGGCCGCAGGCAGGTCCATGACTTCCGAGGCGGCGTCGCCGTTCGGCATGGACCAACAGGCGCCGTGCATCTTGGAAACGGTCGAAGTCACAATGGGCTTGCCGACGGCGCGTTCCAGGATAAAGATAACATCAATCGGCATGAATGCCGGCGCATCAAAATTCTGAAACTGGGAAAGTCGCGCCGCGCCCATGCGGCACTTGTTGGCCACGTCCTGGAGGCTGTCGAATTCGTCCAGCAATTCACGAGTGGCAATTTTCAATTGCCGCTTCTCCATGTCGATCAGTTCACGGCATTTCATCAGCTTGCTCCCTTCGTTCCCTTTATTTGTCGCGGAATGTTGTTTCCCGGTTCTTCGCTTCCCTGTATTTGCGCGGGCGCGATGCCGTTCTTTCTCAATTCGTCATGGATTTTCTCCATGACGTCTTCTGATATGTCTTCGCGCATGCCGTAATCATCGATCCAGAATGAAATATTGTATTTGGCGATCCACTTCCCGTGGTTCCATTCGATCGAATTAAACCGAACATTCCGCTCCGGCTCGTCCAGTATATCGCCGACGACCGCCAGTCCCGCCTCCATGACCTTGGCCGTCGGCGCCGGCGAATGAAAGGCGTCAAGATAGATCGAAAGTTCCAGACGCATGCAATCAAAGGAATTGTAGTTATGGATATGGGATTCCGAGACCTGGCCGTTCGGTATGCTGATGACGTATCCGTTGGTGGTTTTTACCCTGGTGGTCCGCCAGGTGATGTCCACCACCCTGCCTTCATCCATGTCGGCGATCTTGATCCAGTCGCCGACATTGAACGGACGCTCCATGTTGATGACGATGCCCGAGAATATATTCGAGATGTTGGACTGGATGGCCAAACCGACAATCATGGCAAGAAGGCCGGTTGACGCCAGCAGGCTGGTCAATTGCTGATCATAGACAAAGGCGATGACGCCGAAGGATGCAAAGCTGTAGATAATCACCGACCCGAAGACGCGAACGACGTTGGGGATATTGCGCTCGGTATGATCCTCCAGCGGCCGCCATACGAACCGCTCCAT
>MIAA01000039.1:43840-48157 GCA_001830425.1 Rhodospirillales bacterium RIFCSPLOWO2_02_FULL_58_16 | reverse complement strand
CAGGTGCTTGAAAGCCAGATCAAGGCCGATGTTGCCGGCCGCCAGAAGCAGCATCGGCCACGCCACTACTCTCAGTCCCCAGGACTGGACCGTCCAGAACCTGCCCTTCTCCTTTTTGTCCATGGCGACAGCGAACGCCATGCCGAGAAAGCCGAAGATTCCGATATAGATAAAGTATTCATCGGCAATGAAGTCTCTGGTATTGAACGCCGCCGGTTTCAGCAAAATTCCCAGATCGACTTTTGAAAAATTGGGGTCTTCGGACCCGTAGCCGACATAGGCGGGGTCGCCCCTTGTTCCCTTGAAGAACAGGTCCTGGGAAATCCATGCGCTGTTGACAAGCCAGTTGAGATTGGAACTGAGCGCCCGTTCCTCGTTGATCTTGTCGGTGATGGTCGCGCCGGAATCAATCCCGATGCCGAGAATATCGACAACGTACAGAAGATTGTTCCGGTTAAGCGAGTTGTGGGAGAAGGTCACGCCGGCGATGTGATTGCCGTATTGCCGAAAGGTGTCGGTAAAATCCAGGGCAAACTTGCTTTTTACCCGGTACAGCCGGTACATCATGTCGCCGTCCTGCTTTTCCTCTATGGGAGCGGACAGCTTTACAGGCTCGACGGCGTTGGTGAAGGTTACGTCCTGCGGCTCGAAATTGCCCCGGTAGCGAAACCAGATCAGGAAATCCAGAACGTAGTTGTTTTCCGCCGGGTTTATCGCCGAAATTTCTTTCACCTGTAACCCGGTATAGACCACGTTGGTCTTGTACATAAAGCGGTCGTTGACATAGAGAACGCGGCCCTTCTTTAATTCAGCGATGAAATTTCCGCCGCCGCCCGGCTTGATGGGCTGCAACTGGGTCAAGGCGGAGATGATGTTTCGCCCGTTATAGACGCCGACAAGAACAGGTTTCTGCGCCTGACCGTCTTCGCTGAAAAAGGTGGCGCCTGAAACTCCTTCGATCACGTCGTCAACGGATTTGCGCCCGGCCAGGAAGTCACGGATGCCTTTTCGCATGGACTTGATGTCGGCGTCGCCGCCGTCTTTCTTCATTGATGCGCGAATGCCTTCGACCACCATATGGGCGGAATCGTAAGCATAGGCGGCGACCCAATCCGGCTTCATCCTGAATTTGGCCAGATAGCTGTTCCTGAACTTCTGGGCGATTTCGTTGGCGGTGTCGAACAACAAGGGGGAACTGACAAGAATTTCGTTGGTGTAGGCGGCCGCTTCCTGATTCTTCTCAACCGATCCGTCGAGAGAAGACATAAAAGCGTCAACCGCCAGCGCATTGGGGCCGATCAGCAGATTCTTGATCTTGGCGTCGCGCATGGACTTGACCAGCTTGGCGGCCTCGGCCTCGCGGACGGCAAGGAAGATGATTCCCGCGTCCTTCTTTTCATTGAGTTCCGCGATGATCGAGGCAAGCTGTCCGTCCACGTCGGGCGCCGAATGATCGAAGGACCATTTGTAGTGAATAGCGGTGCCGAACCGCAGGTAAGTATTTTCATACTCCTCGGCCATGGCGGCTCCGGAACCTGCCCTGTCATAAATGATCGACGCCAGCTTATGCCCCAGGACGTTCCTGGAATAATTGGCGAGAAAGCCCGCTTCCCGGCGGGCGGAGAACAGGCTGCTGAACAGCCACTCGCTTCCGGCAACCGCATCCTCGCTCGCCGAAGATGGAGTAACCAGGGTCAGGCCGTTCTCCCCATAGACCTTGGCGGCGCCGTTCAGGGATTCCATGGACCAGTGGCCGATAACCGCCTGGAGTTTTTCATTTTTGGCGATTTTTTCGACCTCTGAGCGGGCCGTTTCCGCATCGTCCTTGTCGTCCACGACGTCGAGGCTGATTTTCTTGCCGTCAACGCCGCCGGATTCATTAAGCGCATCGACGTAGAGCTGCACGCCCTGGCGCAAGGAGCGGCCGATAATCTGACTGTTGCCGGACATGGGGCCGACGACCGCGACCCGCAGGTTTTTGCTCTCGTCGGTGCTGATAAAAGTTATTTTGGTGATAAACGAGATAAAAAGGCCCAAAAAGGCAAGCAGGGCCATGATGCGGATGAACATCCGGCTTTTGCTTGCTTTGCCGTCCGCGCCCCACAATAAAGTTTTAATAAGAAACCGCATGCTCCCCCCGTTCACATGACGGACATGTCGGAGATTAAAGCGTTTCCAAAACTCTGCAAACTAAATAAACGCTGATCTTGTCAGGTCACGTCCCGGATCGCCAGCTCCAGACGTTTGCCCAACGCCTTGAACGCGGAGTCGATCTGGTCCAACCGCGAGGCGTGATGGCAGTCCAGCAACCGATCAACGGCTTTCTGGTCGGCGCCCAGACTGCACGCCAGATCGGCCATGCGCACGTTGCCGGCGCGCATCGCCTGCCATAGCAACGCTTTCGCCATAACCTGCGTTCCCGGCACAACCCCTTTTTGACCGTGCGACACCAAAACCGGCAGCGGGATATCTTCCCGGTCGGCGATCCGCGCCGCCAGCGCTTCTTCAAGGCAATCGACGGCTTGCGCCACGACATCCTCCTGCCGGTCAACGTAGGTAACGGCCTCGGGGAACGCCGGAAAGCGAACGGCATATCCCTGACTGTCTTTGGTAATTTTTACGGCATAACCAAGCATTGTATTACTCCAGGTCTTCCGGCCTAAGCCCAATCTGAAAACAAGGCGTGGATGGCCGTGACAAGCACGGCCATGACGGTTTCATTCACTTCGTCATGCGCGGACTTGATCCGCGCATCCACGTCTTCATGTAGGCGAGAGCGATTCTAATCAACCCTGATGCGCTCTAAATAAACAGCATTGCCCCGTCTTTGGAGGCGTCGTTGAGGAAACTTACCACGCCGCCGGCCTTGATGGGGACGTCATCGCGCAGGGAGCCTCCGCTGAGGCCTATCGCCTTCAGTCCCATTTCGCAAACCATGAAACGCACTCCCAGCAGGACGCAGGACGCCAGCAGTTCCTCGAAGCCGGCGACGCCGTTTTCCAGAAAATCGTCATCCAGGTCGCCGCCGACGTCATCGCCATGAACGGCGCGGCCCCGGCTTACCGGCATCGCCCGCCATGCCGCTTCGCCGTCGGGTCCGGGCTTGCCCAGCGCCCGACAGGCCTCCATGGTGAAGAACAGGGTGGCCGGGGTGTTGACGGCGGCGGCGGCCGAGGCCATGACCAGGGCGTAATGCACCTTGTCGAAATCACCGGAGAAAACGACGATGGAAAGCTTTCGGGGGCGGTTGTTATGGGGCATGGCCGGGTTCTTTCTTCTCATGGACGGACAGGTCGGCGATTGTCGGTTTCTCTCCGCATAGCGGGCAGCCGGGGTCAGGATTTACCTTGATCTTGCGGAAGACGGCGGTCAGCGCATCGTAGATTATCAACGACCCCGACAGTCCTTGGCCTATGCCCAGCAGTTCCTTCAGAACCTCGGTCGCCTGCAATGACCCGAGGACGCCGCATAGCGCCCCCAGAACCCCGGCCTCGGCGCAAGTCGGGATTTGACCGGGCGGAGGCGGCTCGCGGAACAGGCAGCGGTAGCAAGGGCCGTGATTGCCGGCGTCGTTCTTGTCGTGGGCCTTGAAGGTGGCTATTTGTCCGTCGAATCTCAGGATGGCGGCGCTGACCAGCGGCTTGCCGGAAAAATAACAGGCGTCATTGACAAGAAAGCGCGTGGCGAAGTTGTCGCTGCCGTCGGCCACCAGATCATAGGCGGAGATCATCTCCATGGCATTGGCGGCGACGATGCGCGTCTTGTGCGCGACTACGCGCACGTCGGGGTTTATGGCGGCGACGGCGTCGGCGGCGCTTTCCACCTTGAAGCGTCCGACGTCGGCTGTGGCGTGGACGATCTGGCGTTGCAGATTGGACAGATCAACCACGTCATCGTCCGCGATGCCGATGGTCCCCACTCCGGCCGCCGCCAGATAGAGCAGCAACGGCGATCCCAGTCCGCCGGCGCCGATCACCAGCACCCTGGAGGCCAGCAGTTCGGCCTGACCCTTGCCGCCCACTTCCTTGAGCAGGATGTGCCGGGCATAGCGACTTATTTGGGAATCAGTGAAGTCCATGCTTCCGGCGTCTCCTCAAATCAAAAACTCTCCCCCTTGCTTCAAGGGGGAGTCAGAGAGGGTATAGAAGAGGAAATTATTGACCTGTGTGTTTTGACCACAGAGGCACAGAGGCGCAGAGAAGATTAAGCGAAGTTTTCTTCCTGCCCTTTCTTTTTTTTCTATCCTCCTCTGTGTCTCTGAGCCTCTGTGGTTCATAAAAATAGTGCTTATTCCGGTCAACGCGCCGGGCGTTAGGG
>MIAA01000039.1:40043-43812 GCA_001830425.1 Rhodospirillales bacterium RIFCSPLOWO2_02_FULL_58_16 | reverse complement strand
CCGCCATATTACCCGACCTCTATGTTCTCGAACAGGGCGGTTGAAAGATAGCGTTCGGCGCAGTCGGGCAGGACGACGACGATCATCTTGCCGTTCATCTCCGGGCGCTGTCCGACCTCCAGGGCGGCGGCCAGGGCGGCGCCGGAAGATATGCCGACCGGCAAACCCTCGATTCGGGCCAATTTGCGCGAAGTAGCAAACGAGGTCTCATTGCCGACCTTGAGTATCTCGTCAATCATTTTGCGATTGAGCACGCCGGGAATGAAGCCGGCGCCGATGCCTTGAATCTTGTGGGGGCCGGGAACGCCGCCGGAGAGCACCGGGCTGTCTTCGGGTTCAACGGCGATTACCTTCAATCCGGGTTTGCGGGGCTTGAGGACTTCAGCGACTCCGGTGAGGGTGCCGCCGGTGCCGACCCCGCTGACCAATACGTCGATCCTGCCGTTGGTGTCGTTCCAGATTTCCTCGGCGGTGGCGCGGCGATGAATTTCGGGGTTGGCCGGGTTTTCAAACTGTTGCGGCATAAAGGCGTGGGGGATTTCCGCGCACATGTCTTTGGCGCGTTGAATGGCGCCCGGCATGCCTTTGGCGGCAGGCGTCAGTTCCAGCTCGGCGCCGAGGAAGAGCAGCATCTTGCGGCGCTCAATCGACATGCTTTCCGGCATGGTGAGGATCAGCCGGTAGCCCTTGGCGGCGCAGACGAAGGCCAGGGCGATGCCGGTGTTGCCCGATGTCGGTTCGATAAGCACGGTATCGGGGCCGATCTTGCCGGCGGCCTCGGCGGCTTCAATCATCGCCAATCCGATACGGTCCTTGACCGAACTCAGCGGATTGAAACATTCGAGCTTGGCGACCAGATCGGCCTTGCATCCGGATTCTTCCATGATCCGGGAAAGGCGAACCAGCGGCGTGGCGCCGATGGTTTCCAGGATGCTGCCGTAAATGCGGCCCCGGAAGCCGGGGGTGTTGTGGTCTGTCATGGTTTTCTTTGCTCCTTATCAGCTTTGTCTAAATGGAAAAATCCAGATTCTTGCGTCCTTCGCTTTCAATTCCGGCCTTGTGGGCGCGGCTGCACAGGTCATCAATGGTGATCGAGTCCATGCGCTTCAGAACATCGTCTTGCAGTTCCCGCCAAACCGGCCGCACCACGCGGCGCCATAATTCCGAACCGTCGGGTTCATTGATGACGGCGTCTTCGGCCTCAATCTTGCGAACGACGCGAACAATTTCGCCGATGGTAATGCGCCTGCGCTCGCGGGCCAGCCGGTAGCCGCCCCTGGGGCCGCGCACGCCGATCAGAATTCCCTGGCGAACCAGTTGCTGGAGGGCCTGTTCCAGATAGCGTCTGGGGATGCTCTGGCGGCGCGTGATGTCGCGGCTTTGCACGGGGGCGCTGCCGGCGTGGTAGGAGATGTCGAGAACCGCCTCGATGGTGAACAGCATTTTCTTGGACAAGCGCAACATGGATTTTCAGCCTTCTCCTCTTATGCCGGTTGATCCGAAGCCGTTTTCGGCGCGGACACTTTCAGGCAGTGATTCGACTTCGATCCAGGCCACCGCGCTTACCGGCGCCACTACCATTTGAGCGATTCTCATGCCGCGCTCGACGGTGAAGGCCTCGTCGCCCAGGTTAACAAGAATGACGCCGATCTCGCCCCGGTAGTCGGCGTCAATGGTGCCGGGGCTGTTGAGAACGGTGACGCCGTGTCTTGCCGCCAGCCCCGACCGGGGCCGCACCTGGGCTTCATAGCCGAAGGGCAGGGCGATGGCGACTGCCGACGGGATGACGGCGCGGGCGCCCGGCGCCAGTTCCACATTCTTCTCGACGGCGGCGAGTAAATCGACGCCGGCGCTGAACTCCGTAGCGCGCGAGGGCAGCGGCAGGCCTCGGCCATGGGGTAAACGGCGAATGGAAACTTCGACGGCCTTCATCGAGTCTGCTCCAGGGCGTCGGCAATGAGGATCGCCAGACGTTCGGCAACCGCCGGCTTGGGCATGGCCGGCCAGCTCTCTGTCTTGCCGTTCGCCGTTATCAGATGAACGGTGTTTGATTCGCCGCCGATTATCCCTGTGGAAGGCGACACGTCGTTGGCCACGATCCAGTCACAGCCTTTGGCCGCCAGCTTTACATGGGCGTTGTCGATGACCGCGTCGGTCTCGGCGGCAAAGCCGATCACCAGCTTCGGTCGGCGGTTTCCGGGAACGCTTAGGGCGGCGAGAATGTCCGGATTCTCGGCCAGTTCGAAGGTCCTGGTCTTGCCGTTCTTTTTTATCTTGGCGGCGGAGGGGGCGGCCGGGCGCCAGTCGGCGACGGCGGCGGCGCATACGGCGACATCCACCGGCAGCGCTTTCTCACAGGCGGCCAACATCTCACGCGCTGATTTTACGCGCAGCACCAGGACGCCGGACGGGTCCGGTTCATGAGTAGGCCCGGAAACAAGGATGGTTTCGGCCCCCATGCGGGCCAGCGCCTCGGCAATGGCGTGACCCTGCTTGCCCGATGAGCGGTTGGCTATATAGCGCACCGGGTCGATGGCTTCATGGGTGGGGCCGCTGGTGACCAGGGCGCTCTTTCCCGACAGCCTGCCGACTCCTTGCAGGCAACGCTCAACGGCGGCGGCGATGGCGGCAGGCTCGGCCATGCGCCCCATGCCGGTTTCGCCGCAAGCCATCTCGCCTTCTTCCGGCCCGACCTGCAACACGCCGCGCCTTTTCAATGTTTCAAGGTTGGCGCGGGTTGCCGGGTTCTTCCACATTTTCACGTTCATCGCCGGCGCCGTCATCACCGGTCCATCGGCGGCCAGCAACACCGTGGTCGCCAGATCATCGGCGATCCCGCAAGCCGTCTTGGCGAGGATATTGGCGGTGGCCGGGGCTACCAGGATAAGATCGGCGTCTCCGGCTAAACGGATATGTCCCATCTCACTTTCATCGGTAAGCGAGAACAAGTCTTCGTAGACCTTTTGCCCGCTGAGGGCGGCCAGCGATAACGGCGTGATGAATTCACGTCCGCTTTTGGTCAGGATACATCTCACCGAGCAGCCTCGGGAACGCAGGATGCGAACCAGTTCCAGGCTCTTGTAGGCGGCGATGCCGCCCGTGACGATCAGCAGAATGTTCTTTCCATTTAACACCGGCGGGCTTCCTGACATTTAACGAAGATTAAGTGTGATTAATTTAACATACACAGAATCAGGCGCAAGCCCTGATTTTTTGTCCTGTCATATCATCGCGCTTTCCCCTCCTTACCAAGGAGGCAGGGGAGGTTCCCGGCGCGTTGACCGGAATAAGCACTATTTTATGAACCACCACAGAGGCTCAGAGACACAGAGGAGGGTAGAGAGAAGAAAGAAAAAGCAAGAATAAAACTTCACTTAATCGTCTCTGCTCTGCGCCTCTGTGCCTCTGTGTTTAAAGCACACAGACTGATAACTCCCCTTTAAAGCAAGGGGGAGGATTTTTTATTATTCGTTCATATGTAAACATGTGAACGTTAATGTTGACGCCGATATGTAAACAGTAGCGTAGTCTGCCGGTAATGATCAGGGGCAAAACGCAACAAAAACAATGGGTTATGAAGTTGGCACGGTTCTCGCATTGTTAAGCGTAGTTAAACGCCCAGGTTAAAGAAGAGGAGAATAAAAATGGTTACGGTTTTGGTTAATATTTTCGGCATCGTTCTTCTCGCCCTCCCGGTTTTGGGCGCCGCGTTCATCTCCTGCAAGGAAGGCCATAACTATAGCGAAAGCTACTGAATAATTTTTTCCCC
>MIAA01000039.1:0-40025 GCA_001830425.1 Rhodospirillales bacterium RIFCSPLOWO2_02_FULL_58_16 | reverse complement strand
CCGCCCTGTTCGGCGGGGTTTCTTTTTGGTTGCTCCCGGTTCCTCGCGCCGGGCGTTATTGGCCTATGTGGTTCCTTAAGACTGTTTTTTCAATCCGCATGGCGGCTTACCCTTCATCATGACTTCGCGTCTTTGCGTCTTCGCGTGAAACATGGTTGGTCACGCGAAGGCGCAAAGGCGCGAAGTCATTTTAGCCGCCGTTGTCTAATTCCGATATATCCACGGCTAAAGCCATCAATACCTAAACAAGAAATTAATCCTTGCATTTGGGCTATTTATCAGGTATGTTCGCTTTTTATTCCCCGACAGTGAGCTTGCAGGGGCGGATGCTGGACATTGTGAATATATGGCGGTCTTGGCGGGGGATTTGAACCGCCGGCGGAACCTCCCCTTGCCCCTCCTTGCTAAGGAGGGGAAAAAAATTCCTCCCCCTTAAAAAGGGGGAGGTCAGGAGGGGGTGGTCTTGTTTGATATCAAGAGCTTAGGCGGCAAAATGACGACAAATGACGACAAATGATGACATTTTAAGATGTTTTTTGTGGTGGTTTTGTTTGATATCAACGACTTAAGCCTGATTTACCATGGTTAAAACCGCTATAAAATGCGTTAAAACGTGATCAAAACGTCATTTAACGTGGTTAAAACGCACCTTTAACGGCTTATTTCAGCGCACCAGAACATGGCAGCCTTGGCCTTCATTGCGCAAGGAAACACAAAGCCCATCGGCGTTGTTTCTTTGCTCGAAAGGCCCGACCAGCATGGTGTACCATTTCTCGTTCTCGGCGGGGACGCCTTCCCTGCGGAAGGTGGGAGATATATTCTCCAGCACATTGGGGTAGCGGGTCTTGAGCAGGCGCCAGTGGCGTTCAAGGGCGGACTCGCTCCAGGTGGCGGCAAGCTGAACCCAGAACCCTTCTTTTTCGGGGAGACTCGGCACATGGTTCACTTCGGGGCTTTGCGGCTCTTCGTCGGTCGCGTATTTGCCGTCAAGCGTGGTGCGGTTTTCCCCTTTGTCAGCGGCGGCCACCATCTTGGCGTCGTCTGATTCCATGCCGCCGCCGAGGGCCTTGAACAGGTCCACGGCGGATTGTAGACGCTCGAATTTTATCAGGTGCAGTTGGTCCTCTTCGCGGAACATCGTGCGCTCCGTGTCGAGAAGAGTAAGGAAGTCAAGGGTGCCGACGGTATAGGAAGTGGTGGAAAGTTCAAACGCATTGCCGCCGGCGACGACGGCTTCCTCCTGGGCTTGCTTGCGCAAGGTAAGGAAACGGATGGAGACCAGGGCGTCCTCCACCTCTTTCAGGGCCGTGTACGCGGTCTCCATGTAGGTCTGCACCAGGACCTCATGCCGCGCTTTTGCGAAGTCCACCTGGCTTTCGCGTTTACCGGCGTCGAAAATCGCCTGGGTAATGCTGACGGCCAGATTGTAATACAGGCTTTCAGGAGAAAGCAGGGAGCTGAGGTGATGGCTGCCGTAGCCGTAGTCGCCGGTCAACTTGAAGGTGGGAAGCAGGCTGGCCCGCGCCACGTCGATGGAGGCGTCGGCGGCGATAAGCTCGGTCTCGGCTTTGCGGATGTCCGGGCGGCGCAGCAACAGCCGCGAAGGCAGGCCCGGCTTCACCTCGGGAAAAACAATGTCGTCGAGGCTGTCGCTTTGGAGGTTGACCTCGGAAGGCGCCTTGCCCATGAGCAGGGCGATAGAGTTCCGCGCTTGCTCGCGTTGCAGCTCAAGCACGGGGATAACGGCGGAAGCGGCGAAAACGGCGGTCCTCTGCTGGGCGATCTGCAAGGAAGTCGCTTCGCCGTCGTCCAGGCGGTCAATGACGGCCTGCAACATGTCCTTATAGACGCGCTCCGTATCTTTGGCCGTTTGAATCCGGTCATTAAAGGAAAGGTATTTAATGAAGTTCTGGACCATGCTTGAGGTCAGGGTCAGGGCAACGACTTCACGGGCAAAAACACTGGACCATGCCGTATTGTAGGCGGCTTCGCTGGCGGCGCTGTTCTTGCCCCAGAAGTCCGCTTCGTAGCTGATTTGCAGACCCAGGTCGTAGTTCTTTTCGGATATGGTTTTACCGCCCGGCTTTACGTCGCCTTTGCCGTCTCTCGGCGCCGTGATGTCTTCCTTCGCCGAGGTGCTTAACACCGGCCATTGGTCGGCCTTGATTGCCCCCCATTGGGCCTTGCTTTCGGCGATGCGGCCGATAGCGGCCTTTAGCTGGTGATTGTTGGCGAGCGCTCCTTCGACCAGACCGTTGAGTTCGTCGTTGCCGAAGTGGGTCCACCATTTGGAAACGGCCTGGGGAACGGTCATGGGGGCCGTTTGCCCCGGCGTTGATTCGGTCTCGGATTTTTCACCGGAGTTATGGCGATAGGAAACCGGCAATTCCACTTCGGGAATAGCGTAGTTGTCGCGCTTGACCGCGCAACCGGCAACTGAAAGGGATAGTAAAAACATGCCCCATTTCGATGCTCTGCCCATGAATCATCCTTCTCTAAACACTTCCGTGTTCAGTTTAGGAAATCAATTATTAAATTATGATGAAGTTTCTATACTAATGGCCATAAAGTAATGACTCTGGAAAATCCTCCCCCTTTTGAAGGGGGAAGAGGGAATTATCGGCCTGTGTGTTTTGACACAGAGGCACAGAGGCGCAGAGAAGATTAAGCGAAGTTTCCTTCCTGCTTTTTCTTTTTTTCTATCCTCCTCTGTGTCTTTGAGCCTCTGTGGTCCATAAAACAGTATCGGCGGCAACCTCTCCTCCTTACGAAGGAGGGGTTAGGGGAGGTTACTCTTACCCCCTCCTGACCTCCCCCTTGAAGCAAGGGGGAGGAATTCTTCTCTACCCACTGACGATGAGTCACTCTTTAAAGCCGCTGGTATTATTTGGTTCGGTCGGGAGTTTTCATGGCGAAGCTCACGACGGCGTGGACCAGCGGATGGCAAAAACCGATGGTTTCGTTTTTGCCGTTCGTGGAATTTATGCGCCGCAACAGGCCGGCGTTGATTGTCTTTTCAATAGCCGTATCCAGTTCAGTTTCATCGCCTCGCCATTGTTTGAGAAGGTCGTCGCGGCGATGCTCGCCTTCCTTGTTCGCCGTCAATCGCAACAGTTGCCGGTCAAGGCTTAACGAGTCGACGCGCGCAATCACCAGGGCAAAGAGACTTAGCGGAATAGAGAGGCGTCGATCGGGGGCGTTTTCGGCCAGACCGTGGTCGCGGTAATGTCGCGCAAGTTCAACGGCGAAAACGGGGACGCCCGCAGCCAGACGGCAAATCCCCAACGCTTCGGAAAACGCGGGGCCGAGCCAATTCTTCTGTATTTCCGTTATATGATTTTCAGCAAGGCGCTTCAGTCGTATGCTCGTGGCCCGGTCTTTGATTTCAACGGGCAGACCGGAGTGGGCGCGCCCGGACAATACAAACAGAACCGGCGCTCCCGCCATGCCTTGAAGCAGGGAAGAAAGATCATCAATCGCTTCTTTAGGTAAAAAATGGGTGTCGTCGATGATTATCACCGTCGGTTTTTTCGGAGGGGCCTTGATCAAGGAGGCTTTGAACTTGGCTACGGGAAGGCTTTCGCTTGTTCCGGGCCGGATCAGGCAACCCGTCAAATGGCCCGACGGCTGGCTGTCCGGCGCGGGACAGGTTTTCATCAAGACTGAAATTTCATAGTCGGCGCAACGATCAATGAAGCTCCACAACAGAGCTGATTTGCCGATGCCGCTTTCCCCTTCCAGGAGTATGACGCCACCCTTGCCGTTGGCCAGATCGGCCAGACACGCTTTCATGGTCTTTATCTCGGCGCGGCGTCCCCGCAAGGGCGTTTCGAGTCTTCGTCCGCAAAGCTGCCATTGGAAAGTACGGGTAAAGGGAACTATTTTAGGAACTTCTCCGTCACGTTCAGCGCCGAGGAAGTGGATCAATCGGCGCGATGACTCCCCAAGGGCCAGGGTTCCGGGCGCCGCTTCGGCGGCCAACTCCCGCGTCAGGGCGATCACCGATCCGGCAATGGCTTCTCCGGACCATGTTCCCGTTCTCTCCATGCTGGCGACGACGACTCCGCTGGAAAGACCGCCGCGCAGAGACACTGCGTTGCCGCTCAGGGCCGCAACGTAGGTGGCGGCCGACATGGCGGCGCGAACGGCCCTGAGCACGTCGTGTTCACGGGTTTTCTCTACTCCGAAGACCATATCGCCGCCGCCGTGCCGGTTGGCGAATAAAACAGCATCGAAATCAAAAGCCACCTCGGAGAGCGCCCGATAGAGCGTACGCTGGAAATCCGGATCGGCGGTTTGCAGTTCTTTCTCGGGAAGCAGGCTCAGCACCGTGGCGGGACGCCGCTCCAGGGCGGTTTCAATATCCATCGTCCCTTCATTCGCCGTTTTTAGGGGCGGAGTGGCGTCCTTGGCCGTAAAGCCCTTGGATACGGCCATGGCTCTGTTGGTGACGTTCAGCTTCTTGAACAGGGCGACGACATGCTGCTTGACCGTTCCCAGTCCGATCCCGAGTTCACGGGCAATTTCCTTGTTGGCCTTCCCTTCCTGAAGAAGGGAGAGGATATCTTTTTGGCGTGGGGAAAGCCGGTGGGGTTGCTCTTCGGCAATAGGGGCGGCAACGTCCGGTTTGTCGCTTGGTATCCGCCTTGTATGCATCTTGAATTATTTCCCCGGATGACAATCTCCGCTAATACTGATCCTGTTGTTTATTTACGATCATGTTGATTTGCGCAAGGGCGTTGACGATCTTTTGATGCGTTTCCGATTTCGGCTTCGGAGTTTCGCTGTGGGAGGGAGTCTGTTCAGGCCGGGCTTTAATCGCTGTTTTTTCAGCGGCCGGCGGTTGCGGTTTCGGGGCGACGGGAAGCGGTTTCGCGGCGACGACCGTTTTTTCCGTGCTTGCGCGATCAACTTTCTTTGGGACCGGGGCGGTTTTTACCAATGACAAAGGCTTGACCGCCGGTTGTGGTTTCGGGGCAACGGGAAGGGGGGGCGGGGCGACGTTCGTTTTTCCTACGTTTGCGCGACTGATTTTTTTGGTGGTCGGGGGGCTTTTCACCAATGATAACGGGGCAGCCTTGGCGGCAGGATATATGCCGGGACGCCGTTCACTTTCCCGCACTGCTTTTAATTCCGCTTTCAGGGCATCCAGGGCGGCGGAAATTTCCGTAATTTTCAAGTGTTCCTCGGACCCGGCGGCCGCCGGAGCGAGAGACGGCGAACGGATCAGGTCATGAAGCCGGATCGTGATGTCCTCGATCTTTTCGATGCGGTCCTCAAGGCGGCGTTGCGCATCGGGGACGGCTCTTTTTCCCATGTCGGAAGCCGACTTCGAGGGGGGAGCCTGTTTAACGGTATCGGTCATTTCGGCGAGCATCATTCCAAAATCCAGGGGATACTTAATATCTGTAAACAGCCTACTTCAGCGCGGATGGGGAGTCATGCGAATCAGCAAACAGAACATACTGTAGACAACATGACGGCTGTGCGGATAAAACTCCCAACGGTTTTTTTATGTTGTATTGTCACGATACAACATTGCATAAAGTTTGTGTACACTTGGTTAATATGCCGATGTCAACCAGGGGTTATAATATACAAGTGAGGCGGTTGCAGGTCGGTAAGTCCGGGACATTGATCGAGATGAAAACAGAAACAGAATTACTTCGTCATGTGCTGGTGGTGGAGGATGACGATTTGGTGCGTCAGGTCGTGGCCAAAACCCTCGCCGCCGGCGGTTACCGCATCAGTGAAGCGATTGACGGCGCTTCGATGCGCAGGACATTGGATGACGGCCCGGTGGATTTGGTGGTGCTTGACATCAATCTGCCTGACGCCAGCGGATTTGATCTGGCCCAGGAAATCCGCAGCCGCTCGCCGGCGGGACTTATCTTTCTTACCGCCCGCAAGGAGGAAGTGGATAAACTCACCGGGCTGGAAATCGGCGCCGATGATTATCTTACGAAGCCGTTTAATCCCAAGGAGCTGTTGACCAGGGTGAGGAACTTGCTGCGGCGCATTCCATCGACGGGCAATGCTCCCAAGGGTAAATCCCGCAAGGGGACGGCGGCGAAAAGCACTATCTGTTTCAGCGGATGGACGTTCGACAAGCGCAAGCATCAACTCACTGCGTCCGGCGGAGAGTTGGTGGGCCTCACTCCCAACGAAAGCCGGCTTCTTGAAGCTTTCGCCGGTCATCCCGGTCGGGTGATGAGCAGGGATAAGCTCATGGATACCCTCTACGATGCGAGGGACGGTTCGATAGATCGCTCGGTGGATTTGCTGGTGGTCAGGCTGAGGAGAAAGCTCGGCGATTCGCCGCGTACGCCTAAATTTATCTTTACGGTGCCCGGCGAAGGTTATTTCTTCACCGAGGCCGTAGATTAGCCTTTTTGTCGAAGCGCTCCATCAATGCGTCTGCGGTGCGCCGGAACAGATCGTTCAATTGTTCGGCATGACGCGCCAGGGCGTCGTCATCCATGGTCAGAGCCGCTTTTTCACAGGCTTGCGCCTCGGCGGAAAAGGCGGCGGCGGCCACGCTTCCGGCCTTGCCGGCCAACAGATGGGCAATCTTTGCAACCAGTTTCAAGTTTCCCGCCGAACGGGCGTCGGCCAATTCGTGCAGATCGGTTTTTGCCTGTTCGTTAAATGATTGTACTAATTCCGACATGCCCGCAGCGCCGTACAGGTTTTCCAGTTCCGCCATGATTTCATCATCGAAAAGGTGGTTTTTGCCTTTCGGAGCACGGGCATTTTCGACGATGGACATCAGAATTCGGCGCAGATGGGAAGGCGATACCGGCTTGGTTATAATTTGATCCATTCCCGCTTCCCGGCACCGGGCTATAATTTCCGGCATGACGTTGGCGGTAAGGGCAATTATGGGCGCCCTCGCCATTGCCGGGTCGGCGAGGGCGCGAATATGTCCGGCGGCCTCCAGTCCGTCCATTCCCGGCATTTGCAGGTCCATTAGAATCACGTCATAGCGGCGGCCTTTGGTCATCGCCTCTACCGCCGCTTCACCGCTGGACGCCGCATCGACTTTGTGGCCGTCGCGTTCAAGCATCATGGTCAGAACCCGGCGGCTTAATTCGGCGTCTTCGGCCAGCAGAATGTTAAGTCGCGGCGGCAGGGTTGTTTCAGTTTCCGTCTTTTGTTCGGGAAGGGCGGGGGCCGTTTCCAGGGGCAGGAAAAAATAGAATTCGCTGCCTTCTCCCGGTATGCTGTTTACCCCGATGGTTCCGCCCATGCCTTCAACCAGTTGGCGGCAGATGGCCAGCCCCAGTCCGACGCCGGTTCGGCGGCGGGAGGTCGTTCCAAGCTGGCTGAAGGGTTGGAACAAACGGTGTTGTTCATTCTTGTCAATGCCCGGCCCGCAGTCGCGAACGGCGAAGCGTATGCCTTTGTCTCCCGCCGCCTCGGCGCTCAGGGTAATGACGCCCTTATCGGTAAATTTAACGGCGTTGCTGACCATGTTGATCATGACCTGGCGGATGCGCGCCTGATCGCCATACAAGGCTTCCGGCAGCCCGTCGGCCTTGTATTCCAGCGTCACCTTTGATCCATGTTTCATCCCCTCGGCGATTGTAGTTACTTCCCGCAGCAGGACCGGGGGAGAGAAGGGGAGGCGGACGAATGCCGGTTGTCCGGCGTCACCTTTGCTGAAGCTCAGAAAATCGTTGAGGAGGGTTTGCAGTCCGTCGCCGGAGGACAGCATGATATCCAGCAACTCACGTTGGCTTTCATCCAGCTTAGTTTCCGCGAGCATTCCGGCCGCGCCCAGAAAGGCGGTCATGGGAGTGCGTATTTCATGACTCATGACAGCCATGAATTGGCTTTTTTGCCGGTTTGACTCTTCTGCAGATTTGGCTATTTCCCTGAATTTAAGGACGCTCTCCAAAAGGCGGTTTTCGTTAGTTTTACGTTCGGCGATGTCACGGCTCATGCCGGCAATTCCGTGAGCTTTCCCTTCGCTGTCGAACAGGGGAACCTTGATGGTTTCCATGATGATTTTTCGACCGTCGCTTCGTGGCAGGATTTCTTCAATAGTCTCGGCGTTTCCCGACTTTATTATTCTTCGGTCCTGTTCGTTTATCGACGCTCCCGTACCCGCCGGCCAGACGTCCACGGCGGACTTGCCGATGACTTGCTCCCTGGAGACTCCGAGAAAATCAAGAAATGCCTTGTTGCAGCGGTCATAAAGGCCGTCCGCCGTCTTGAAAAATATCAGGTCGGGAGAGGAATCGATGATGGTGATTAAATCGGGAGAGGAATCGATAATCGTAACCGAATGAGGAGTCGCCGAATGAGCGGAGGCATTAACAACATTCAGAAAAACCCGGTTGTCATTCTTTCGAGCGTTCATTGCCTATCTCGACGACATACCGGCTATTTTTGCTTAATGGCCGAATGGTTGCGGCGCCGCTTCCAGCCTGACGACCACATCGACGCTTTTCAGGATAGTCCCTTCAGGCGCCGGCGGCGTTTTGGCGACCGTGATCTGATCGTTAGGGATATCTTCCAGACGGGACGAACCCTCAAAGAAAAAATGATGATGGCCGCTGGTGTTGGTGTCAAAATAAGAGCGGGCGGAGTCGACGTATATTTCACGCAACAGCCCGGATGACGTGAATTGATGCAAAGTGTTGTAGACAGTGGCCAAGGAAACGCGAATCGAGGCGCCGAGAGCGTCGGCATGCAGCATCTCGGCGGTAAAGTGACGATCACCGTTTTCAAATAACATCTTGGCGAGGGCCAGACGCTGCCGCGTCGGGCGCAGCCCTGCGTCGCGCAATCGTTCAAGTGCTTTGCTGTACGGCCTCACTTTTTTAAATTCCTTGTCTGTTATGCGCAGGGTGGCGTCAGATGACGACAGCCTGATAAGAGAACCATAGAATTCATTTTATAGCAAATCTAAAATTATACAAGATTATACATGCCGCAGCGACTCGCTGACACGCCCGGATCAATCGCCGGTCAGGAAACGGTCCACAAGCTGCTGAACGGTCGGGATGAATCCGTTTTTGTAGAACGGGTCGGCGGCGAACATGTAGGCATTGTGACCGGCGAACATCAGGTTTTTTTCCAACTCGCCGCCGTGGGCGATGGATTGAAGCGTCTTTTGAATACAAAACGAGCGGGGGTCCGCTATCTTGCCGGTAGAGCCTTCTTCGTTATCAGCCCAATTACTGAACCGGCAGGAACCCAGGCACCCTACGCAGTCCTGCTGGTTGCCGAGGATTTCTTTCGCTTTGTCCGGCGTTACGAAAATGATTGTGGAAGCCGGGGTTTTAAGGATATCGGTGAATCCTTCCGCAATCCATCCATCGGCTTTGCGCTTGTTTTCGGGGGTAAGATAAACCGGTCGTCCACGGACGCCGACGGGCAGAGGAACGGTATGTTCGTCTTCTTCCGAGCGTCGATAGTCAACCTGACGATTGTTGCGTTCTTCAAGCTCGGTCAGAAAGAGGTTTTTGATCGCCGAGGAGTAGAAGCCGGTCGGGCTGAATTGATTCAGCATCACGTCCCCTTTCGCCAACGAAAGCAGTTTTTTCTTCCAACCTTCGCAAACCGGGCTTTCCTTGGTCAAAAGCGGTCGGGTGCCGACCTGAAAGGCGATGGGACCCAGCTCTTTATTGTCGATCCATTCTTCCCAATCGCGCAGGTACCACACGCCGCCGGCCATGAATATCGGCTTGTCATGTTGACCAAATCCGCTCATGACGTCCCGCAGTTCTTTTACTCGCGGGTAGGGCTTTTGAGGTTCCCGGAAATTTTCGGAATTACTCAATCCGTTATGACCGCCGGCTAACCAGGGGTCTTCATAGACTACTCCGCCCAGCAGGTCCGCATGCTTGTGATAAGAGCGCTTCCACAAGGCCCGAAAAGCCCGCGCCGAAGAAACAATCGGATAGTAGTAGACTCCGTATTTGGCCGCGATCTCAGCCACCCGGTAAGGCATGCCGGCGCCGCAGGTTACGCCGTGGATAAGTCCCTTGGTCTTTTCCAGAATTCCGTGAAGAACACGTTCCGTGCCTCCGGCTTCCCACAGCACATTTATATGAAGCCGCCCTTTGCCGTTCGATATTTCATAGGCATTTTGCGCCTGGGCAATGCCGCCCCTGACGGCGTAGGCGATAAGCTCCTCGAAGCGTTGGCGTCTGGTCGTGCCGTGATAGATTTGAGGGATGACGGCGCCGTTCTCGTCATAGTTATCCGCGTTGACGCAGGAAAACGTGCCGACGCAATTTGCCGCCGCCCATGCTCCGGAGCTTTTACCGTTGGATACGGCGATGCCTTTGCCGCCCTCAACCAGGGGCAATATCTCGCGGCCTGAAATAATAATGGGGTTAAGGGGTTTCAAGGGGAAATATCCTTAAAGGTTCAAGCAACGATATATATGGCTGTTTCATGTATAAAGCCCCTTGAAAAATGTAGAGACGGATTTGGCGTTCCGTCTCTACTTTTTACAACTTCCCCGCAATTCTCTTTACGGCTTGGCCGAGAGTTCCTTGCCGGTTTCCTGGTTTACCGCCTTCATGGACAGTTTGACCTTCACCGTGTCGCCGACATTGACGACATCCGTGGTCTGGCCGACGCGCCCTTCCGCCAATTCGCTGATGTGAACCAGACCGTCCTTGGCGCCCATGAAGTTTACAAAGGCTCCGAAATCGACGGTCTTTACCACCTTGCCGGTATAGATTGCCCCGACTTCGGGTTCAGAGGTAATGCTCCTGATCCAGTCGATGGCGGCTTGCGAGGCCTTTTCGTCAACCGCCGCCACCTTGACGGTTCCGTCGTCTTCGATATCGATCTTGGTTTCCGTGGTTTCGCTGATTTCGCGAATCATTTTGCCGCCCGGTCCGATGACTTCCCGGATTTTATCCTTGTTGATTTTTATGATGGTTATCCTGGGAGCGTTGTTGCTGATATCGGAGCGGGAGGTATTCAACGCCTTGCTCATCTCGCCGAGGATATGCAATCTTCCTTCGCGGGCCTGGTCAAGCGCCTGTCTCATGATCTCGCCGGTAATCGAGGTGATTTTGATATCCATCTGAAGGGATGTGATGCCATTCTCGGTGCCGGCGACCTTAAAGTCCATATCGCCCAGATGGTCCTCGTCGCCGAGGATGTCGGACAAAACGGCGATTCCGTCATCTTCCTTGATCAATCCCATGGCAATGCCGGCGACAGGGCGCGGCAGCGGCACTCCGGCGTCCATCAGCGAAAGAGAGGCGCCGCAGACGGTGGCCATGGATGACGAGCCGTTGGATTCCGTAATCTCCGAAACTACCCTGATGGTGTAGGGGAAGGATTCCTTGGAAGGCATAATCGGATGAAGCGCCCGCCATGCAAGTTTGCCGTGCCCTATCTCGCGACGACCGGTGAAGCCGAAACGTCCGGCTTCGCCGACGGAATAAGGCGGGAAATTATAGTGGAGCAGGAAATGCTCACGATATTCGCCGGCAAGATCATCAATGCGGGCTTCATCCTGGCCGGTGCCCAGAGTGGTGACCACGAGGGCCTGGGTTTCTCCACGGGTAAACAGCGCGCTGCCGTGAGTGCGCGGCAGCAACCCTACTTCGGAGATGATGGGGCGCACCGTCTTGGTGTCGCGACCGTCAATACGCTTTCCGGTCTTGATAATGGCGTGCCGGACGATATCCTTTTCCAGGTCTTTGAAAATATCCCCCAGCAGGTTGTCGTTCAGTTTTTGGGCAAAGTGGTCGTCGGCGGCCAATTCGGCGGCCACCCTGTCCTTGGTCTTGGAAATTTTTTCCTGGCGGGTCATTTTATCTGACGCGCCATAGGCTATGCGCAGGTCCGCCTCGGCGAGGTTGCGGATGCGTGAGGTCATTTCCTCCAGTTCCGCCGGAGGCTCAGGCAGGGACCGTGGTTCCTTGGCGCAAAGTTCCGCCAGATCGATAATGGCGTTGATGACCGACTGGAAGGCGTTGTGGCCGAACGTCACGGCGCCCAGCATCAACTCCTCGGACAATTCCGAGGCCTCCGATTCCACCATCAGCACGCCTTCGCGGGTGCCAGCGACGATAAGGTCGAGGCTGCTGTTGGACATCTCGTCGAGATGCGGGTTGAGCACATATTCGCCTGCGATATATCCGACGCGGCATCCGCCGAGCGGCCCCATGAACGGCAGTCCGGAAATTGTCAACGCCGCCGAAGTTCCGATCAAGGCAACGATGTCCGGATCATTTTCCAGGTCATGTGACAACACCGTGCAGATTATTTGGGTCTCGTTTTTAAAGCCTTTGGCGAACAACGGCCTGATCGGCCTGTCGATCAGCCGCGAAGTCAGAGTTTCCTTTTCTCCGGGGCGACCCTCGCGCTTGAAAAAGCCTCCGGGGATTTTGCCTGCGGCGAAGGTCTTTTCCTGGTAGTGTACCGCCAGCGGGAAGAAATCGACCCCCTCTCGCGCTTTTTGTTCACCGACTACGGTGCAAAGCACCTTGGTGTCGCCATAGGTCGCCATGACGGCGCCGTCGGCCTGACGCGCAATCTTGCCGGATTCGAGCACCAGCGTACGACCGCCCCATTCGATTTCTTTCCTGAATTCCTTGAACATCTTTATTTTCCTCTATTCATCTCGACAGCATCGGCGGCGTTATCATAAACAGCGCCGACGCGGCGGTTGAAATTCAACCGCCATCCGGCCCAATGCCGTAGTTCATTACCATACATCAACAGCTTATCTGCGCAGACCCAAACGCTTGACCAGTTGTTCATAGCGTTTGACGTCCTGGTTTTTCACATAATCAAGCAGGCGGCGGCGCTGGCTGACCATCATCAGAAGACCGCGACGTGAATGATTATCTTTATTATGGGCCTTAAAGTGTTCGGTGAGATTCTGGATGCGCTCGCTCAGAATAGCGACCTGCACCTCAGGCGATCCGGTATCGCCCTCTTTGACAGCGAACTCTTTAATGAGTTCCTGTTTCCGCTCTGCGGCAATCGACATCGATTACTCCATTCTTACAAGTTAAAAACACGGAGAGGCCTGATTTCCCCTCCCATTATTCTGGCCATTGCTACCGGCTTACCCCCGGCCATGGCGCAAACGATGTCGCCCTGGTCTACGTTTTCGAGGGGAACCCGGCTCGCCACAGGCAGCACCGGAACGGGCTGACCGTATCGCAAAGAACACGCTTCCGCCTCAGTCAAGGCCAGTGCCGGGATGTCGTCCAGCGCGGTCTCAACCGGAAGCAGAAGGTCCAGAAGTTGCGGACTATGCCCCAGGGCTTCGAGCTTTTCCAGGGAAATCGCCATTTCTTCCGTGAAGGGGCCGACGCGGGTCCGTCTCAGCTCCGATATATATCCGACGGTTCCCAGCTTCCGGGCTAAATCCCGCGCCAGACTGCGCATATAGACGCCTTTTCCCGACGTCACCTCAAACTCTCCATGGTCGGCGTCGGGCATACCGATGAGATCGAATGTATTGACCCGTACTTGCCTGGGCTTGATATCCGCCGTCCGGTTGGCGCGGGCAAGTTGGTAGGCTCTTTGGCCGTTGATCTTGATCGCCGAAAATTGAGGCGGAGTTTGTTCGATATCGCCGATAAACGCGCCGAGCGCCGCTATGATTGCGTCCTCGGCGGGGCGCCGGTCGCTGGTTTCGATCACTTCGCCTTCAGCGTCATCTGTTGACCGCGCTTCGCCCCAACGGATTTTGAAGCGATATGACTTGACGCTGTTCATGGCGTATGCCGTGGTCTTGGTGGCCTCTCCCAGCGCCAGGGGAAGAACGCCGGTGGCCAGGGGGTCCAAAGTGCCGCAATGTCCCGCCTTGGCGGCGCCGATCAGTCTCTGCGCCTTGCCGACGACGGCGCTGGAACTGATGCCCAACGGCTTGTCGATAATCAGCCAGCCGTGAATCGGAGCGCCTTTGCGGCTACGCCCCATGGTCTTTGTCCTTTATATCAAGGTCGCGTTTTATCGTGGGGCTTCGCAGCAGGGCCTCGATGCGGCTTGCCTCGTCGAAAGAAGGATCGGCGCGAAACGAAAGGTCCGGGACATGCCTCAATTTCACCGCGTCGGCCAAGCGGCGTCGCAGGAACGGCCGCGCCCTGGTCAAGGCTTCAACTACGGTCTCCTTTCCGCCGCCGCCCAGCGGCATGACATAGACGGTGGCGTTACGCAGATCGGGTCCAATGCGGATTTCGGTCACGGTGACGGAAACGCCGGCCAGGCCGGGGTCGCGAATCTCGCCGCGCTCCAGAATTAACGCCAAAGCATGGCGCAACTCCTCGCCAACCCTTAATTGACGCTGACTGGGAGCCTTGCCCTCCCGTTTTCTCATGGGAACCTCAATCAGTAAGCGTACCGGAGCTTACGCTTCCAGTTCACGGGCCACTTCCTCAATTTCAAAACATTCTATGACGTCGCCGGCCTGGATGTCATGATAATTGGCGAAGGCCATGCCGCAATCCTGGCCGTCCTTGACTTCCTTGACATCGTCCTTGAAACGCTTGAGTTGGGATAAATCACCCTCATGGATAACCACGCTGTCGCGCACCAGACGCACCTTGGCGCCGCGCCGCATAATGCCCTCGACGACCATGCAACCGGCGACCTTGCCTACCTTGGTGATATTGAACACCTCGCGAATTTCCGCATTGCCCAGGAACTTTTCCTTGATTGTCGGCGAAAGCATTCCCGACAGCAGGCCTCTGAGATCGTCGATCACGTTGTATATAATTGAGTAATAACGGATTTCCACAGCGTCCCGCTTGGCCATGGCGCGGGCCTGGGGGTTGGCCCGCACATTAAAGCCGATGACCAGAGCGTTGCTGGCTCGTGCCAGGATTACATCTGATTCATTGACGCCGCCGACGCCTGAGTAAAGCACGGTTACCTTGACTTCATTGGTCCCCATTTTATTCATGGCGGCGAGAATAGCTTCTTCCGAGCCATGGACGTCGGTCTTGACTACAACCGGCAGTTCTTTGGCCTCGCCGTCGGCGATGGTTTCAAACATTTCGGCAAGGGTTCCCCGAACATTCTTGGCCGCCTTGGCGTCGCGCAGTTTGCGTTTGCGGAATTCGGTGACCTCGCGGGCGCGGGCTTCGCTTTCGATGACGGCGACTTCGTCCCCGGCAAACGGCGTATAACTTAACCCCAGCACCTCGACGGGAACGGAGGGGCCGGCTTCTTCAAGGCTTTTGCCGTTGGAATCGATCAGGGCGCGCACTCGGCCCCACTCGCCGCCGGCAACGATGATATCGCCCAGACGCAGCGTCCCGCGTTTCACCAGAACGGTCGCCACCGGCCCCCGTCCGCGTTCCACCTTGGATTCGATGACCACGCCTTCGGCCGGGCGGTTAGGGTTGGATTTAAGGTCTAGAACCTCCGCCTGGAGAAGAATGACTTCCTCAAGTTTATCCAGGTTAGTTCTTCCTTTGGCGGAGACTTCTACGGCAAGAACATCGCCCCCCATTTCCTCGACGACAACATCATGCTGGAGCAGTTCGGTGCGGACTCGACCGGCATCGGCATTAGGCTTGTCCATCTTGTTGATGGCGACAACGATGGGGACATTGGCGGCCTTGGCGTGGCTGATGGCCTCGATGGTTTGCGGCATGATGCCGTCATCGGCGGCAACGACGAGAACAACGATATCGGTAACCTTGGCGCCACGGGCGCGCATGGCGGTAAAGGCCGCGTGTCCGGGAGTGTCGATAAAGGTGATTTTGCCTCCGGAAGGGCAGGTTACCTGATAGGCGCCGATGTGCTGGGTAATGCCTCCGGCCTCCCGGTCGGCGACGTTAGCCTCGCGCAGGGCGTCAAGAAGAGACGTTTTGCCGTGGTCCACATGTCCCATGACGGTTACCACCGGCGCCCTGGAAATAAGATTGACCGCCTCGTCTACTTCGCCTTTTAAGCCGATCTCTACGTCGGATTCGCTGACGCGCTTTAATTTATGGCCGAATTCGGCGACCACCAGTTCCGCCGTATCGGCGTCGATCACCTGATTCAGGGTGACCATAACGTCCATTTTCATCAGCGCTCTGATAACGTCGGCGCCGCGTTCTGCCATGCGGTTGGACAGTTCCTGCACGGTGATGGTTTCGGGGACCGTTACCTCGCGGAAGATTTTATTTCCGTCACCCTGGTTGAATTGCTGTTTTTGCTTGGCGCGGGCGCGCTTGACGGAGGCGAGGCTGCGGGTCCGCTCTTCACGAACGCCGAGAGCTTCGTCAATGGTAAGCTTGCCGGAGCGCCGTCTGGGTTCTCCACGGCGCAGGGCCGAGACCGGGCGCAAAGTTTCCGTACGGGCCGCCCGCTTGATGGTGTCGCGGCTTTTTTTATCGTCGTTTGTTTCGCTTTCTTCCATGGCCTGCAATTTGACCAGGGCCGCCGCTGCGGACGCTTTCGCCATCTGTTCCCGCTTTTGGGTATCTTCATCTTCCCGGCGGCGCTCATCTTCCTTCTCGGTGCGTAACCGCGAAACATCATCTTTATCGGCGACGCCTTTTTCCGCCTCTTTCCCGGGCGCTTCCGAAGGGGCTTCGTCGGCACGCTTTGCCGCCATGTCATCCGCTTTACGGGCGTCCTCAAGGGCGCGAACGCGAACCGCTTTTTCTTCCGTGGTCAGGTTTTGCCCGGACAGCCGCAGAGAGTCGGCAACGGGGTCGTCTTCGTGGATACCCCTGACGGCGTCATTAAAAGCGGCTTCATGGGCGGCAAGTCCGCTTCGTTTGACTTCGGCCATGCGACCGCCGGCATCCGTGGCAAAGGTCCGCTTTTTGCGGACCTCGACAGTCACCATCTTCGAACGGCCATGAGAAAAATTCTGACGAACCTGCCCGGACTCGATGGTTTTATTGAGTTCCATCCTGCCGGGCCGTATGGTCCCCGGTTTCTTCGTGGAATCTTGCTCTTTTTCTTTGATCTCGGTCATCTACTTCCGTTCCAAAAGCGATCCGGTTAAGTGCTTCCGGTTATGCCAACACTTTGTTTTTTAGAGGGAGCGCGGGCGATTAATCTTTTTCGTCAGAGGCGTTCTCTCCGGGGGCGGCTTCGTCCGGGAACCAGTGGGCGCGCGCCGCCATGATAATCTTGTCGGCAGCCGCTTCGTTCATCGATCCCTTCGGCGCAATTTCCATCAACTCTCCGCTGTCGAGGTCAGCCAGATCATCGCGGCTCTTTACGCCTTTTTCACCCAACGCCACCAGCAGCTCCGGCGTTACTCCCTCAATCGAGGCCAAATCATCCGTAACGCCCAATTCCGTGCGGCGGCGCGTAAATTCCTCGTTACGGTTGGCAATAAAGGCGCAGGCGCGTTCTTGTATCTCGCCGGCCACTTCCCTGCTGAAGCCTTCAATGCCGACCAAGTCCTCAAGGGGGACAAAAGCGACATCTTCCACTGAGGAGAATCCTTCGGAAACCAGCAGGTGAGCGATGACGTCGTCCACGTCAAGGGCATCGATCAATATCTGGGAACGACCGTGGAATTCCTCGTTGCGGCGATCCGATTCCTCGGCTTCGGTCAAGATATCGATGTTCCAACCCGATAGCTGGGAAGCTAAACGCACATTCTGGCCGCGCCTGCCGATGGCGAGGCTGAGCTGTTCGTCGGGGACCACAATCTCGATGCGGTTCGCTTCCTCGTCGATCACCACCTTGGCGACCTCGGCGGGGGCCAGAGCGTTGACAATAAAGGTGGCGGGATCCGCCGACCATTGGATGATATCAATCTTTTCGCCTTGCAACTCGCCGACTACGGCCTGGACGCGCGATCCGCGCATTCCGATGCAGGGACCGACGGGGTCAATGCTCGAATCATGAGACAATACGGCGATCTTGGCGCGTGAGCCGGGGTCTCTGGCCACCGACATGATTTCAATAATGCCGTCATAAATTTCCGGCACTTCCTGGGCGAACAGCTTGGCCATGAATTGATTGTGGGTTCTGGACAGGAAAATTTGCGGGCCGCGCTGTTCTTCGCGCACGTCCATGATGTAGGCGCGCACGCGGTCGCCGTTGGAAAAATGTTCGCGGGGAATGGCTTCGTCGCGACGCAACAGGGCCTCGGCGCGTCCGAGGTCAACAATGATATTGCCGAACTCAATGCGCTTGACCAGACCGTTGACGACTTCGCCGATGCGATCCTTGTATTCCAGGTATTGACGTTTACGTTCGGCTTCGCGCACTTTCTGGACGATGACCTGCTTTGCCGTTTGAGCGGCGATGCGTCCGAAATCTATGGGCGGCAAGGGGTCGGCCAGGAAGTCGCCGATTTTGGCGTCCTTCATGGTCTCGTGAGCCTTCTCAAGGGTAATCTGGGTGATCTCGTTTTCAACCACCTCGGCCACCTCGATATAACGGGCAAGGGTGATCTCGCCGCTTTTGCGATCAATGGAGGCGCGAATGTCGTGGTCGTGGCCGTATTTGGAACGTCCGGCCTTTTGGATGGCCTGCTCCATAGCCTCCAGGACTTCGCTCTGTTCGATACCTTTGTCGCGGGCAACCGCCTCGGCTACCTGCAATAACTCGGGACGGGCGTGAACTGCATCAGTTTCCATGGTCGTTTCGCTTATTATCCTTAATGTTTATCTGTAGCGGCCATCAGTTCGTCGGTTAAAACAAGTTTTCCTCGGCGGATATCCCGGAACGGCAGTTCCGCGATATTTTCCGCTGTCTGTATCCTTACGGTCTCTCCTTCGACGCCTAACAGCCGACCCCTAAAGCGTTTACGCCCGTCAACCAACTTATCGGTCTCTATCTTGGCCTCGAACCCGGCGAAGCGCTCATAATCGCCGAGCTTAACCAAGGGCCGGTCAATGCCCGGCGAACTTACCTCCAGCGCGTAAGACCATAAAACGGGGTCTTCCACTTCCAGAACAGCGGTGACGGCTCGGCTGATTTCGGCGCAATCAGCGACCTGCATCGTCTTGCCGTCCCGGCGCTCCGCCATAATCTGCAACCCCTGTTGACCATGAAGCTGCACGCGCACGATATCGTAACCCATGGCTTCAACGGTCGGTGCAACAAGCCGCTCGATGCGGTCGGGCAAGTCCATCGCGCCGCCACAGCCTTTCCTGATCTTACGGCCCGTTTCACGGCCCGGAGCAAAATATTTCAGGCTGAAAACGAAAAGTGGGCCAGCGGCCCACCTTGTTCAAACCTTTAATCTTTGAGCCAAACGAAGCCACATAACCAAAACCTAGGACGCAATATAACGTATAACGCGCCCGACACAAGGCTTTTGTGGCTCGGGTTATAACACGATCACCGGGGCAGGCGGATAAATTGGAGGTAAACGCAAGCATCGCCCCTCTCAAGAGCCTTGTTTTCGTATCTTGTTTCAAACCAGTCATCCGGTCGCCGCCGCCAGTCATCAGGGCCTTTTGCCGTCCATGAAAAGCACGGATGACGGATTATATGCTCAAGGGTCCAGCGTATATATTCCATATGGTCGCTTGCAAAACGCAGTTCCGCTCCGTCCTTTAACAGGTGGGCGAGTTCGTCAAGGCATTCCGTGCTGATGAAGCGCCGCCGGTTGTGTCTTTTCTTGGGCCATGGATCGGCGAATAAAACGAAGGCCCGACCGATGACGGCGTCGGGCAGGGCGTCAAACAGCAGGCGGGCGTCGTCATCAAAAATCCTGATGTTGGTAATGTCGTCGCTTTGAATGCGGGCAAGCAGAGCGGTCACGCCGTTGATGAAAGGCTCGCACCCGATCATGCCGATGCCGGGATGGGTCAGCGCCTGCTTCGCCAGATGCTCGCCGGAACCGAAGCCGACCTCCAGCCAAATGTCCTCAACCGGGTCGGGAAACATGGCTTGAAGATCAAGGCGCAAGCCGCCGCCCGGCGAGTCCGGCCTCAGGCGCGGCAACAGGTCGTTCAGAAGCTCTTGGCGACTCTTGCGTAGCGCCCGTCCGCGCCGGCGACCGTAGGATCGAAGTCGCTCGGCGCAATTGCCGCCGTCGCCGGTCAACCGGCCCCGAAGGCTGACTTGAGTTCCTGCACCAGATCGGTGCGTTCCCATGAGAAGCCGCCGTCGGCTTCCGGTTCGCGTCCGAAATGACCATAGGCGGAGGTGCGGGCGTAAATGGGGCGGTTCAGTTGCAGGTGCTCGCGGATTCCCCTGGGCGTCAGGTTCATCAATTCCCGCAGCGTGTCTGAAAGCTTTTCCTCATCCACCTGTCCGGTGCCGTCGGTGTTGATGTAAACCGAAAGAGGCTCGGAAACGCCGATGGCGTAAGCAAGCTGGATGGTGCAGCGTTCGGCGAGTCCGGAGGCAACCACGTTTTTGGCGAGATATCGCGCCGCGTAGGCCGCCGAGCGGTCAACCTTGGTCGGGTCTTTGCCGGAAAAAGCGCCGCCGCCGTGCGGCGCCGCTCCGCCATAGGTGTCAACAATGATCTTGCGTCCGGTAAGTCCGGCGTCGCCGTCGGGACCGCCGATCACAAAACGACCGGTCGGATTGACGTAGAAGTTCTTTTCGTCGCACATCCAGCCTTCGGGCAGCACGTTGAGAACGAAGGGGCGGACGATCTCCCGAACATCATCCTGATCAAGCCTCTCGGCGTGCTGGGTGGAGACGACGATGGAAGTGGCGCCTACGGGTTTGCCGTTGACGTAACGCAACGTCACCTGACTTTTTGAATCCGGTTCAAGGCCGGGGGCGGTTCCGGCGTGGCGGGCGGCGGCCATGTCCTTGAGAATGGCGTGGGAAAAATAGATGGGGGCCGGCATCAATACTTCTGTTTCGCGGCAGGCAAACCCGAACATCAGGCCCTGGTCGCCGGCGCCTTCGTCCTTGTTGTCCGCAGAGTCGACCCCCATGGCGATATCCTTGGACTGGGAGTGGATTTGGGACTGGACTTCACAGTCCTTCCAATGGAACCCGTGCTGTTCGTAGCCGATATCGCGGACGGCGTTACGGGCGGTCTGGCGAAAGTCTTCATGGGTCAGCGAGTCGGGACCGCGAACCTCGCCGGCCAGCAGGATAAAATTGGTGGTGCACAAGGTCTCTGCGGCCACCCGCGAATGGGGGTCTTTGGCCAGAAAAAGATCAACGATAGCGTCGGATATCCGATCGCTGACTTTGTCGGGATGGCCCTCGGAAACGGATTCGCTTGTAAACAGATGATCTCTTTTCAACACGTTTGACCCCTCCGATCTGAATTGCTGTCCGATTGGACTTCGTGGTGGCAAGCGGTCCAAATCCATCCACGTCCTTCTTCCGGTCGGAAAGAAGGCAGCGGCACTTTTTGCAAGCTTCGCCGGGCGCGTCAAGGAATTTTAATGATCCGCCCGGCGCTTTTCCTGAGAATTGCGAAACAGTCAGGCGGAGCGGGCGGCGATGGCAAGAGACTTGGTAAGCTCAAACAGGCGCTTTCGCACTTTGGGATTAAATATTTTGTAGTAGGAGCGCACCAGTTCGAGGGTCTCGCGTTTGGCCATGGGGTCGTGGGCGAAAGCCGTCTGCTGATGATCGCTCAGGCCGTGGATCTGGACACGGGCCTGGGCTTCGGCGGCCTTCACTTCATCGGTCATGTCATCAAAGAAGAAAGAAATCGGGACATTAAGAAACCGGCTCAATTCATAAAGACGGCTGGCGCCGATACGATTGGCTCCGCGTTCATATTTTTGAATTTGCTGAAACGTCAAGCCGACGGCGTCGCCGAGTTTTTCCTGGCTTATTCCAAGTAAGGTGCGGCGCAGCCTGACCCGGCTTCCGACATGAATATCAACCGGCCTGGGAGCGCCGGTAGTCCTCCGCCTTCCCCTGCGGACGGGGATGTGTTCGGCGTCTTTTTTTTCTGAAGATGTGTTTTGATTGTTCATTTTTTTATCTCAGGGGTTTTCAGGAAGGTGGTTAATTACAGAACTCGGGTTGCTTAAGGTTAACATCGGCATCGTATCGCCATCACACTATGTCGGCATTGTTATTAACTGATGCAAGCGCTTGCGAAAAGGAAATTACGAAGGTGATCCATTATTAATATTGTTGGTATTTTTCAGACAGCAATATTCCGGTCAGCAAAACTCCGATTAACATTACTAGCACGATTCCATTACCGAAACGACCATAAAATGTCTGTTTTTCCAAATGGACCGGCAGTTCGCTGTCGACAACGCCGCTTACCCCCAATCCCAGGACGGCGCGGGTTCGTCCATAGGCGTCAACTACCGCCGAAATGCCGGTATTCGCCACCCGCACCAGCGGCAGGCCTTCTTCCACCGCGCGCATACGGGCGGCGGCGAAATGCTGATAGGGGCCGGACGAGCGACCGTACCACCCGTCATTAGTGATATTAAGCATCCACGCCGGCCGTTGGTCTTGGTTCGCGACTTGGCCGGGAAAGATGACTTCGTAGCAAATCAGCGGACTGACCGGCGGCAGCCCCGGCAGCTTGAGGGTTTGGAGGCCCGCTCCCGGCGTGAAATCATTCCGCCCCTCGGTAAGCTTGGCGAACGTCAGCACCTTGCGGAACGGGACATACTCGCCGAAAGGCACAAGGTGGAACTTGTCGTAGGTTCCGGCGATTTTACCTTCCGCATCGACGGCATAAAGGCTGTTCCAAACCTGGGAGGGCTTATCCTTCGGGAACAAGGCCCGGAATGCCCCGGTGATAAGAAGACCATGGTCGGGGACCGCCTTGCTCAGGAGGGCCAGCAGTTGCGGTTCATCGGCCAGGTAATAAGGCGTCGCCGTTTCCGCCCATATTATATGAGTCGGGGGGGACGCCGTGGACGGGGCCGCGCTCATGCGCATCTGATTTAATACATGGCTTTGGCGCAATTCAGGTTCCCATTTGAGCTTTTGGTCAATATTAGGTTGCACCAGACGCAAACGGACGTCGGGGACGACGCCGTTTTCAGCAAAAGCCAAGCGCAGGGCGCCGCCGCCCCATGTCAGGCCCAGGGCGGCAAAGGCGATGATGACCGGCGCAAATATGCGTTTTCCGGTTCCGTCAGCGAGCGTCGTCGGCATGGCCGCTGCGATAATGGTCAGCAGTCCGAGACCGTAGGCGCCGCCGAAGGCGGCGAACTGCATCATGGAATCGCAATTCGCCCAGGCGGTGGCGATGAGATTCCAGGGGAAGCCGGTGAATATCCAGCTTCTTACCCATTCTATCGCCGTCCACGAGGCGGCGAAGATCAGAACCCGCCCGACGCTTCCGACGCGGTAAACGCAGGTCAACACAGCCGCTGCGGCGGGAAATACGGCAAGCGTCGCCGGCAACCCGAACAGGGCGAAAGGGATCATCCAGGCAAAGGCTTCGGGTTTGACCAGCATCGAAATGGAAGTCCAGTAGACGCCGCTGACGAAGTGTCCGAAGCCGAACCACCAGCCGACGGCAAAAGCGGAGCGCAGCTTTTTTGTGCCTTCGACAAGCCATAGCAGGCCGGTAAAAGCGGGGACTAAAAGAATCACGACATGCAGGGGCGGCAGAGCGGCTGTCGCCAACGCGCCCAGTCCCGCCGCCAGGGCGAAACGCCGCCGGCCCGTCATGGCCGTCACCATGCTTTTGAGTCTTACGAAGGCGCCGTTCATAAAACGGTTTCGGATTCTTCGGCGGTCGAGGGAGTTACTCCGCGCACCCGCAGGCGTTTGATGCGGCGGGGGTCGGCGTCCAGCACCTCGAATTCAAGTCCCGAACGGTGCTTGATAAGCTCGCCTTTTATCGGAACCCGTCCCGCCACGGCGGAAACCAGACCGCCCAGACTATCTACGTCTTCTAGTTCAGCGTCGCTGATGGCGCGACCGATAATTTTTTCAAAGGACTCGATGGTGGCTCTGGCGTCGGCATCGAAGGTTCCGTCGGGGCGTCGGATCAGATCGGGTTCTTCGTCACGGTCGTGTTCGTCCTCGATCTCGCCGACGATTTCCTCAACCAGATCTTCGATGGTCACAAGGCCGTCCACCCCGCCGTATTCGTCCACGACCAAAGCCATGTGACTGCGCGTGACGCGCATTTCCAGAAGCAGCTCCAGAACCTGCATGAAGGGAGAAACGAATAACACCTTGCGCATGATCGCCGGCAGTTTGAAGGCGTGATCCTCGCCGCGCCAGGCGAGAATATCTTTGATATGGACCATGCCGATGGCGTCATCCAGGCTGCCCCTGTAGACGGGCAGGCGGGAATGGCCCTCTTTGGTCATCAGGCCGATGACCTCCGCCAATGATGCCCCGTTCTCGACGGCAATGATGTCGGCTCTCGGCACCATCACGTCGTGAATTGTTCTGTCGCGCAGGTCCAGGACGTTAGTCAGCAGCCGCCGCTCGTCCATGTCGATGGGAATCTCGGCTTCTTCGCGTTCTTCGATCAACTCGGCAAGGGTGTCTTGCGCCGAAGTCTTGTTGCTCCACTTCAATGCGCGCAGCACGCCGCGCAGGAAACCGGCAAATCCTGCGGCATGAGGAGGTGAATCGGCGGAATGGTCATTCATCAATATTGTTATCCCAAAGCTATGTCTTTGTAGGGGGCGGCGATATCAATGCGTGCCAGCGCCCTGGTTTCCAGCCGTTCCATAACCCGCGCCTGCGGCGCCGTCTTGTGATCATAGCCGAGCAGGTGAAGCATGCCATGGACTATCAAGTGGCTTAAATGGTCGGCGAGGCTTTTATCCCCGGCGGAGGCTTCCGAGTTTGCCGTCTCGAAGGCGAGGACGATGTCGCCCAACATTTCCGGCGTTTGCTCCGGATGACCGGGGCTTGCGTCGTTGCTCTCCCTGAACGCGAAAGACAGCACATTGGTGGGCTTGTCCTGACCCCGGTACTTTTTGTTGAGGGGCCTGATGAAATCGTCATCGGCCAGCACCAGACTTGCTTCGACCGGAGTTTCCCCGTTATTCCGCGCCTCTCCGTAAAATGCGGCGAGAGCGGCCCGCCGACATAACCCTTCGACCGACGGCAATGCCTCGACCCATGCCGGACACAGGATGGAGATATCGATTTCCAGGGATTCAGTCATCATTGCCGTGGTCGGCACTACCCTTCTTTTCATAGCGGGCCGCCGCTTTGCGCCGCGCTTCGACCTCGTCATAGGCGCGGACAATATCGGCGACCAGATGATGGCGCACCACGTCCTTGTCGGAAAAGCGAATAAAGCTGACGTCTTTTATCCCTTCCAGGATTTCCTCTGCGTCCCGCAATCCCGAGCGGGTGCCTCGCGGCAGGTCCACCTGGCTAAGGTCGCCGGTCACCACCATCCGCGAGTTTTCTCCAAGCCGGGTAAGAAACATCTTCATTTGCACCGCCGTCGTGTTCTGGGCCTCGTCAAGAATGACGAAGGCGTCGGCCAGCGTCCTGCCGCGCATGAAGGCCAGCGGCGCCACCTCGATATCGCCGCGTTTCAGGCAATTGGCGACTTGTTCGGCGGGCAGCATGTCGTGAAGGGCGTCGTAAAGGGGGCGCAGATACGGGTCAACCTTTTCGCGCATGTCTCCGGGCAGGAACCCTAATTGTTCGCCGGCTTCAACGGCGGGACGGGAAAGAATGATGCGATCCACCTTGCCCTTGACCAACCGTTCCACCGCCTTGGCTACGGCAAGATAGGTCTTGCCGGTTCCCGCCGGCCCGAGGCCGAAAACCAGTTCATTTTCGTCGATGGCCCGGATGTAGTCGGCCTGAACGGGAGTGCGTGGTGAAATACTGCGTTTACGGGTGATTATTTCGATTCCGGCATCGCTCATATTGCCGCCGTTGTGGACGGCAATCCGCAGGGCGGCGTCGATATCCTTATGATCGACCGTCACCCCCCGTTTAAGACGGGCATATAGTTCATCAAGCACCGCACGGGCGATGTCCATCGCTTCCGCATCGCCGGTTATGGTCAATTCGTTGCCGCGAGCGTTGATGGCGACTCCCAGCCTTTGCTCAATTTGAGCAAGGTAATGGTGGTGAGGCCCGAAAAGTTGGAGCGCCAGATTGTTTTCGTCAAAGAGCATTATCAAAGGCAGGCCCTTTCTTCTCCTGCAATAATTCCGGCGAGGCTGTTGGCGTAACCGGCTTCTATGCGCAATTCGGCGATGGTTCCCATAAAGGATTCGTCAATTTCCACATGAACCGGCTGCATAAACGGGCTACGGCCGACCAGTTGCCCGGAACGCCTGCCCCGGCGGTCCAGCAAAACAGGCATGATCGTGTCTTTACAGGAGATGTTGAACGCCGTCTGTTGTCGGTTCAGCAGTCCTTGCAACAGCGCCAGCCGCTCTTCCTTTACCGCCTCGGAAACCCGATCCTCCAGCAGCGCCGCCGGAGTGCCGGGGCGGGCGCTGTATTTGAAGGAGTAGGCATTAATGAAGCCGATATCTTCTATCAACTTCAAGGTAGCGCGAAAATCCTCATCCGATTCGCCGGGAAAACCGACGATGAAATCGGACGATAACGCCAGATCGGGGCGCGCCGTGCGGAGTTTATCGACAATTCGCCTGTAGTCATCCGCCTTGTGGCGGCGGTTCATCGCCGCCAGAACTTTGTCCGAACCGGATTGCACGGGCAGATGGAGGAAGGGCATGAGTTGCGGGACATCCCGGTGGGCGGCGATCAGCTCATCGTTCATGTCGGCGGGATACGAGGTGGTGTAGCGAATCCGGGTTAATCCGTCGATTCCGGCCAGTTCAAAGACAAGACGGCCAAGACCCCATTCATTCCGGTCGTCAGGCGCTTTGCCGTGATAGCAATTGACATTCTGGCCGAGCAGGGTGATCTCAAGGGCGCCGGCGCCGACTGATCGGCGGGCCTCTTTGAGAATATCGGCGACGGGGCGGGAGTATTCGACGCCTCGGGTGTATGGAACCACGCAAAAAGTGCAGAACTTGTCACAGCCTTCCTGCACCGTTAGGAAGGCGGAGCCGTGCTCGACGGCGGCGGCCTCCGGCAGATGGTCGAACTTGGACTCGGGCGGAAAATCGGTATCAAGGACGGCGGAGCGACCGGCATGGGCCAGCATTTCGGGCAGGCGATGATAGGTCTGGGGTCCGAAGACTATGTCCACATAAGGGGCGCGGCTCAGAATTTCTTCTCCTTCAGCCTGGGCGACGCAGCCGGCGACGGCCAGGATCATCCGCCCGCCTCCGGCTTTTTCCCTGCGGTCCTTCAGGAGACGCAACCGGCCCAGTTCCGAGAATACCTTTTCCGAAGCCTTCTCGCGGATATGGCAGGTGTTGAGGATGACCATGTCGGCGTCCTCCGCCTTATCTGAAAGCGTATAGCCGAGCGGCGCCAGGACGTCCGCCATGCGGGCGGAGTCATAGACATTCATCTGGCAGCCGTAGGTTCTGATATGGAGTTTTTTTGCCAATTTTGTTGCGCTGTCCGGTCAGGGGTCTTGGTCTAACGTACTTCAAGATTGGATGAAATCGCTCTCGCCTGCATAAAGGCGCAGGCGCACGGATCAAGCCCGCAACCGTCCACGCCTTGTTTTCAGGTTGAGACTTAACGGGTCTAATCAATCTCTTATCATAACTTCAGCGGGCGACTATACCCCAGGGTCCGCATTCATTCAAATCCAATAGCGGATTAATCTCCGCCGGCCCGCGCAATCCGACGCGGCCCGCCTTCAAAAATTGCTGAAATTTTTTGGGAAAATTCTGATAATATAACGAGTTTACATGTGAAATTAATTTATGATCGTGTCGCTACCGGAGAAAAGAACGGCAAATGCGAATTTCGGAATTTATCGATTCCACCAACGCCGCCAAGAGCGCGGAGGAGGTTTTCCACCTTTATGAAAAGGCTGTAGCCTACTATGGGTTCGACCGCATTATGTATAGCGCTCTGACGCGCCATCCCGCCCACGACAGCATATCCACTCCCAGCATCATGCGAAACTATCCCGACGACTGGATTAACCATTATGTGGAGAAGGGATACATACAAACAGACCCGGTCAGGAAATACGGCATCGCCACGCGAGGACCGTTCACTTGGGAGGGAATGGAAGAAAAGCTGCAACTGTCCCCCGCACAAAAGGACGTTATGAACGGGGGGAGGGAAGCCGGGCTGCATAATGGCATCGGCGTACCTCTTCATGGTCCCTTCGGCGAAGTTGTTGGCGTTGGGCTTGCCAGCAGCACCGGCGGCGTTGATCCCAAAGAGCACCTCAGCGCCATTCACTTGCTGACAGTGCAGTTCCACACCGTATATATGGCCCATCTTGAGATTGAGAAAAGGGCGCGGCCGCCGGTGCGCCTGACCCCACGCGAGCGCGAGGTTTTGCAGTGGTGCAAGGAAGGCAAGAGCAATTGGGCCATCGGCGAGATTCTCCACATCTCGGAACATGGAGTGGACTTTCACCTACGCAACATCCTGAGCAAGCTGAACGCCGAATCACGCATTACTGCGGTCGTTAAGGCGCTTTACTTTGGACTCATAACCATCTGATTTCACCATATTTTCCACCGTCCTACGCAGGTGCGTAGGCTGATTCGCGTTGAAATAACTGCTTCCCTCTTCGGCATCGACGGCAAGGGGGGCAAAGTTATGATCGATTGTGTGAACCTTGAGACATCGCATTTTTTCGGCGACGCCATCGCTTCACAGCACAGATTGCGCCACCGAATTTTTATTGAACGCCAAGGCTGGAAAATTCCAACATATCACGGCATGGAGTTTGACCAATACGATTCACCTGCAACCACTTACCTGATCTGGCGGGATAAAACCGGCGCGGCGCGGGGCGTATCCAGACTTTATCCGACCAGTTTGCCGTACATGCTTGAAGAGCAATGGCCCGACATGGTCACCAACATCACACTGCCCTCATCCGATGAAGTATGGGAAGGCACCCGTTTCGGCATTGATAATGGCTTAACGCTTGTCGAGCGTAAGAGGGTGCTGGGGGAACTCTTATGCGCCTACCTGGAATTCAGCATCCTTCACGGGATCAAGCAAATCATCGGAATTATGCCGATTATCGTCTGGAAAGCCGTTTTCGGGCGCTCCGGCTGGCCGTATGAATTCCTGGGCGAACCCCATAAAATAAATGGGGAACCGGTCGCGGCCGGAAGGGTGAATATATCCCAAGAAACTCTGATGCGCGTCCGCGAGCGCACGAAAATCAATCACCCTGTTTTACGAACAGCGCAAACTATCCTCGAACAATCAATGGAGAAGGCGGCGTGAGCACTAGTCAAAAATATCCAATAGAGGAAATACCCAAGGAAGTGTCCGAGGCGATTTCCCGGGCTTTGCGCTACCTTGAGAGCGAGGCTGAAGCAATCGGCATGGAACGCCTTGGCGCATTGATACGCCTGGCGGCAATCGAGGCGGATGACCTGTCGATAGGACCTGACTGTCGGAGGACACCCAACAATGGGAAAAGGAAATGAATACAGAGTGATTCTCGAAGGAATAGCAAGGTGTTTGATGAGCCTGGAAAAAGAGGTATTGAAAGCTGACCATAAGGAGCTTTCCGAACACATTAAAATGGCCCGCGAAGAAGCTGAGTCTTCCATTTTTGGCCCTTTGACCAAAACGGACGGGGTGTCCCTGGGATACGAGGCTCACTGAGCGACGCAGGAGGGGCGTTATGAGTTGTCCTTCAAAGAACCAAGCGGAACGCCGTATAATTCAAGCCGATGACCGGCCAGCTTGAAGCCGTGTTTGCGTGCGATCTTTTCCTGCAAGGCTTCAATCTCGTCGCTCTGGAATTCAATAACCTTACCGGATTGGATGTCGATAAGATGGTCGTGGTGATCGTCGGAGGCTTCTTCATAACGCGACTTGCCGTCGCCGAATTCGTGCCGGTCTATGATGCCTGCATCTTCAAACGTGCGCACCGTGCGATAGACGGTGGCGACGCTGATTTTCGGGTCCAGTTCGGATGACCGCCGGTGGACTTCTTCTACGTTCGGGTGGTCCACCGCTTCCGAAAGAATGTGTGCGATGATGCGCCGTTGGCCGGTCATCTTCATCTTCTTTTGATTGCACAGCCGTTCGATTCGCGATGGCGGGGACATTGCCGTTCCTTAGGCCTTGTTGCAGTTCCGAGCATAGACACTATAGCCCAGGGCCGGGACTCATTCAAATTCAATAACGGAAGTTCACGGACGCTTATTCTTCAAAGCTCCCTCTATGCGCAGTCGCAGGGCGAAATGCGCAATGGAAGAAGATAACGCCTTTTGTTTACAGCTTCGGCATGGCGGCGTCTTTCTTTCGACGCGAACGAGCGAAGCCCGCCACTCGGCCATCGCCGGCGAATCGTAGATATCGAACAAGCTTGCCGATTGCTTCAAATCTCCCGCGACAAAGGGGAGATGAGCCGCAATATCGCTGCGCAGATTGCAGCAGGGCATGACAAGGCCGTTGTAATCTACGGTGACGTTCTCAAACACAAGAGAGCAGGGGGTAACGCGGGAAAAGTCTTTATCAGTCAGTTGATCAAGCGTCTGCCCCCGGTCGTAGCCGACAGTATCCAGGTCGACGGCCTGGACGAAGATGGCGATTTTGTCATGCGGTATCGTCCAGTTGATCCTTTCCCTGTCGATAAACGTCCGGCGGGGAGAAATGTTAATGCGCGCGCACAGCTTGTTCATCTGCTCGGCGGCGGCGTCAAGAGACCAACCGTATCCTGCGGGATAAATACTGATGCGTAAGGTGGACAGGCCGGACGCGGACAATTTGTCCAGAAGTGTGGCGTCAAGGTAATCGCCGTTGCTCACAATGTCGATTTCAGCTTTCGGCAATGCTTTGCGCGTTTCAAAAACAAAGCGGTCAATATCCGGGCAAGCCAGGGGTTCGCTGTAGCGGGCAAAGCGGACAAGGCCGTCATAGTCAATTTCTCGCAGTTCTCCAAGCGCATGCAGAAACATTGAGAAGTCGAATATTTCCCTGATGTCCGTGCGATCCGCCACGGCATTGGAACAAAACGGGCATTTGCGGTTGCAATATGCGTGAGGCTCGAATTCGATAACGCGAACATGGGCCTTGAACAAGGCCTGCTTCTCTGCTCGCCGCCTCGCATTGTCCGACGACAAGAGGCGATGGTCGAGCGTCTCGACAAACCGGAACCATGCTCCGGCTTTCTGATAGACGCTGTCGAGTTGGCTCAGAGTAACCTGATTGCTCTCGCGTAGTTCGGGAAAGGGTACGCGGCGGTTGATCCGGCGCAACAGGTCCAGCAGGCGGCGCATAACTCTTATGGTCAAAGGGATCGTCATCAGGCTATAAAGACCGAGGTTAGCGTTATTGACTCGTGGCGGCCCCGACACTTTCCCCTCCTTACCAAGGAGGGGGCAGGGGAGGTTGCTTCCGATACCCCCTCTAACTCCCCCTTCTAAAGGGGGAGGATTTTTTTGCCCTAGACGAGTCACTCTTTAAGGCTATTTAGTATTATATCTTCATAATTAATTTTAGTAATAATAAATTAAGCCGGCATCGGCTATTTACGGGGTTTGTTGTTTTAATCGGCAACCATGGTATCCGAGGCAATGGCGACATCCGGGACAAAGCACGAAAAAACCGTTGAGTCGGAATCCACGACGATTCGGCTGAGAGATTTTTCAAGTCTGCGCGGTTCATTTTCCGTGTTGGTTATGGCCAGCCTTATGATGAATTTGCTGGCATTGGCAATGCCGATGTCCCTCTTGCAGATGTATGACCGCATAATTCCCAATCAATCTTATTCGACTCTGGGATTGATCGTCTTCGGCGTTGTCATCGCCGTTTTCCTGGAGACCATGCTGCGTGTTTTGCGCGGTTACGTTACGGGGTGGGTGGGATCAAGGTTCGAGCACCGCGTCAGCATGGAGGGGCTGAAGCACCTGATGGGAACTCCCTTTCGTGAATACACGTCGGTTGAATCAGGCATTCATTACGAACGGCTGCGTTCGGCGGGGCAGGTGAAGGATTTTGCTTCGGGCCAGACCATCCTTGTCCTGCTGGACCTGCCTTTTGTCGTTATCTATTTGGCGGTTATCGGCCTGATCGCCGGGTGGCTTGCCGGAGTTGTTTTGGCCATGCTGATTATGTTCATGACCATTTCGTTGATGGTCGGACGGAAGCTGAAGGGTCGGATTGAAGACCGCATCATGCAGGATGACCGCCGTTACAGCTTCCTGTCGGAGACCTTCCACGGCATTCATTCGGTGAAGACGATGGCCATGGAGACCTTGATGCACCGCCGCTACGAGCGGCTTCAGGAAACCAATGTGGACAAGGGTTCGAGCGTAACTCACGACAGCACGGTCGCGGCCAACATGGGAGCCATGTTTACGCAGATTATTACCGTGGGCGTAGTCGCCGCCGGTTCGGTGATCGTTGTTGACGGCGACATGACTCCGGGCAGTCTGGCCGCCTGCGTGATGTTGTCGATTCGCGCCTTGCAGCCCTTGCGGAACAGCCTTTCGGTCTGGATGCGGTATCAGACTTTCGCCATTTCCCGTCAACGGATGAAGGCGTTGTTCGCTCTTCCTTCCATGAGTTCCAGCGTTTTTGAAAAATGCCCGAAAATACAGGGCGGGATAGAACTGAAGAATGTTAAGGTTCATTTTCCGGGGTCTGAATCTCCTCTTTTTGAGAACCTTAATCTTGCCGTTTCCCCCGGCGAATGTATCTCGATAGTCGGCGATAGCGGATGCGGCAAGACCAGCCTGATTTCCATATTTAACGGCATCCTCGCCCCGGACGAGGGAGAGGTTCTTATTGACGGCGTTCCGGTGAAAGATATCGATCCCAAAACCCTGCATGCTTCCGTGGCCTATCTTCCCCAGCGGGGAGTGGTAATGACGGGGACGATCCTGGAAAATGTCACTATGTTTGACGACAGCCTTACCGACGCGGCGATCAAGGCCTCGGAGCTGGTGGGGCTTGACCGGGTGGTGGCCGGCATGCGCATGGGTTACGAGACGCTGATCGGCGAGGGCGCCGTCGATTCCGTGCCGGCGGGGGTCATTCAGCGGATCGCCATCGCCCGCGCCATCGTGCATGGCCCCAGGATTATCTTGTTTGACGAGGCCAACATCGCCATTGACGGCGCGGGGGACAATCTCCTGCGCAAGTATCTGGAATCGATGAAAGGCAAATGCACGATTGTTTTGATCACTCTCAGGCCGACCCTGATTCGGCTCTCTGATCGGGTTTTCACCCTTAAGGGCGGCAAACTCGAAGAGGCTGATATAGACAACCTTGATTTATGGGGCAACAACAGCGAGGGAAAAGTCGAGGAAAGCCTGACGCCGCCCAATATTAATGAGTGGGAGCTGGCCGACGCCCTCCAGCATTTTCCCAGTACGTCTGATTTTTCCCTTTGCCTTCCGACTATGCTGGCCGCCTTGAACTGGCATGGGTCGCCACGGCAATTGACGGAGTCGCTTCCTCATCTGGTTGACAGTCTTGATCTTTCCGGCTTCCGCAGCATAATGGCGAACCTTGATTTCCAGAGCAGTTCCTACCAAACCAGTCCCAATGATATTGACAGCAGATTGCTTCCCTGTCTGTTCATTCCGGATACCGAGGGGGCGAAGGTGGTCCTCTCCAGGAACGGGAAGGACAGCTTTACCTACTTTGACAGCGACAGCATTGCGGTGGTAACCGGCGCCTTATCCGTTGAGCGCGGCAATGCCTACATGTTCAAGAAGGTCGAGCGTTCCGATGCGCCGAAGGCGGGCGAGACTGAAAGCTGGACCTCCCGCATATTCAGGCGGTTCAAGACGTTTATCGCCTTTGTCATGGGCCTTACCATCCTGAGCACGATACTTACCCTGGCGACGCCCATGTTCGTCATGGGCACCTTCAACCATGTTTTGCCGACGGGTAATTTTGAGATGCAGGGCTTTTTGGTGCTCGGCGTCGTGATCGCTTTGACTTTGGACTGGGTAATACGCTCGTTGAAAAGCCGCGTCCTTTCTTTCATGGCGGGAAGAAGCGAGTACATTATCGGCAACAGCATATTCCAGAGAGTGATCGGCTTGCCCTCTCAATCCGTCGAACGGGTATCCGTGTCGGAACAGGTTGCCCGCATCAAGGACCTTGAGTCGCTAAGGGACTTTTTCCTAGGCCCGCTTTCCCTTCTGATTTACGATCTGCCGGCGACCATGGTCTATGTTGTCGTCCTGGCGGTTATCTATCCTTGGATTCTTATAGTTATTCTGGCGTCGGCGGCGGCTTACGCCTTTCTTGGGGCCTTGACCTTCCGTTCCCAGGGACGCAGGACCACTGCGGCCATGCGTCTTGTTTCGCGTCGGAATGAGTTTCTGATGGAGACGCTGGATAACATTCAAACCATCCGCATCTCGGGGGCGCATGGCCGCTGGCAGGAACGGTTCCGCGCACTTTCGGGAGAAGCGATCCTGAGCGATCTCAGAGCGCAACAGTTTAGTGAACAGGTCTCGGCCGCCGCGCAGTTTATTTCTTCCATATCAGGTCTGGCGGCGATGACCGTTGTCGTTATTGCGGCTATGAACGGCATCATCAGCGGCGGCGCCGTCGTCGCCACGATGATCATCATGTGGCGGGTGACCGGGCCGTTACAGAGCGCCTTCATGGCGGCTTCTACGTTGGTTCGCATGCTTAACAGTTTAAACCAGATCGACAACCTCATGCGTCTTAAGGGCGAGCGGGATGAAAGCACGAAACAGACGGTTCGCCCTCTTGTCCATGGCGAGGTCTCTTTTTCGCGTGTATCGTTCCGCTATTCAATGAGCGCCGATCCGGCGTTGCTGGGGGTCACCTTTACCATCAAGCCGGGAGAGATCGTCGCCTTGGCGGGGCCGAACGGGTCCGGCAAATCGACTCTTCTTAAACTGCTTGTCCACGCCTATCACCCGCAGGCCGGCAGCATTCGGCTTGATAGCGTGGATATTCGCCAGCTTACCCCCGAGGATCTGAGGAAGCAGGTAAGCTACATGCCGCAGCACTGTGATATTTTCTACGGCACCATCGCCCAGAACCTGAGGCTGGTTCACCCGACGGCAAGCGATGACGATCTTCGCTGGGCGGCCAAAATGTCCGGGCTGCTTGATGATGTGCTGGCTCTTGAACAAGGGAAGGGCAAATGGAGGCGCAGCGGGTTCGACGTGCGCATCGGGGAATCCAGTTCCGACCAGCTTCCCAACGGGTTCAGGCAGCGGTTGGCGTTGTGCCGGACTTTTCTCAAGCAAGCCCCTGTCATGTTGCTGGACGAACCCGGCAACGGGCTGGACGCGGACGGCGACCGGGCCTTTGTTAACGCTCTGGAGCAGATAAGGGGGCGGTCGACCATATTCCTGGTCTCGCATCGTCCCAGTCACCTCAAACTTGCCGATAAGGTGATATATATGGAACAGGGAGCGATCCAGGCGATGGGGCCGTTTGAAAGCATCAAGGATACCGTCATGGGAGGGCTTCGATAATGACCGCGATGAGTATGACGAAAGACCGGACGCCCAACGGACAGACGATAGTCAGGGGCAAGCGGACCAAGCGTCTGCTTTCCGAAGCGATTCAGCTTGAAGAGGAAATCATCCCCGAGTTCATTCATTCGGCTCTTTTGGGGATATCCGCGCTGGTTATCCTCTTTATCGTCTGGGCGGCGTTGGTTGAGGTCAGCGAGGTTGCCATCGCTCAAGGCGAGGTGGTTCCCAGCGCTCTGGTCAAGGTCGTGCAGCATCTTGAGGGCGGAGTGGTCTCTGAAATCCTCGTCAAGGAAGGCACGATGGTGGAAGACGGCCAGGTGCTTGCCAGATTTTCCGGAGCGCAGTCCAAGGCTGAACTGAAGCAGATGCAGGTCAGGTACGCGGCGCTGCGCCTTCGCGCCGAACGTCTGGCGGCATTTAACGAGGGCCGTCCGCTTGATTTTGAAGGGATCGGCGATGAATACCCCGAGCTTGTCGCCGACCAGGAGAAGATTTTGCGGGATCAACTCGGCGCCCTTGCTACCGGCTCATCGGTAATTAAATCTCAAATCGAGCAAAGGAAGCGGGAAATTCGGCAGCTCAGAGAATCGCTGACTATTGCCCTTCAGCACCAGGAACTGACCGGAAACATGCTTAAAATGCGTGAAAGGCTGGTTGAGAAAAAGCTGATTACCAAGATGGTGTACCTTGAGACAAAACGCGCAAAAGTAACCGCCGACGGCGAGGTGGCGCGCATCAATGATGAAATTTCGGTGGCGTCTCAGTCCCTGGTTGAAAGCAACGGCAATCTCGCCAATCTGGAAGCGCAGCTTCGTCGGGAGGCCTCCGTCGAATTGGGGGGAGTCTCCGCCGAGATCGCCGAGGTCCGCAATTCCTTGTCGCGTCTGGAGGATCGGGTCCAGCGGCTTGAGGTGCGCGCTCCTGTGCGCGGGTTGGTCCAGGATTTGAGGGTCGGGACCGTCGGCGAGGTGGTTCAGCCCGGCGCTATTATGATGAAGGTTGTTCCTCTCGACGGCAATATGGAGGCCGAGGTGCGGATATCCCCCCGTGACATCGGGTATGTTCGCATCGGCCATCCCGTGTTGGTAAAAGTCGGAAGTTACGATTACTCCCGCTTCGGCGGCGTTGAGGGGGAACTTATCCGGCTTTCCCCCTCCAGCACATGTTCCTCTCTGTCATCGACAGTCTGCATGGACCCGGTTCACGACGCCTACTTTAAGGGGTGGGTCAGCATCAGCCGGCCCTATGTCGGGAAAGACCCCGAAAAACTGCATATTACGCCGGGCATGAGCATCGAAGCCGATATCACCACCGGGCAAAAGACCATGCTGCATTACCTCATGAAGCCTGTTGCGGACGCGGTAAGCAATGCCTTCCGGGAACGCTGACCAATTTAGAGCACTTTCCGATCAGATGGCGTTGCCCCCCTCCCCCTTCCCTCTCCCCCCGCAAATCGCGGGGGGAGAGGGAAGGGTGAGGGGGGATGATTCCATTCGATCACAAACCGCTATGGCCGGCGGTGATTCGGCGCAAAAGTTTCTTCAATTTTTGCTCCCCTTGCCGAAGCGGGAGAGCAGGTAGGCGGCGAGATCAACGGCGCGCCTGCGGCGCAGATTGTTCTTGTTCTTGTCGCCCTTGGTCATGCGCACTTCCTTGATGAATTTAATGACGCCGACTACCTTGATCGCGTTGTCGAGCGACTTTTGCTCGTCGCCCGAAAGGGGCGTCGCCCGGAGATAGGCTTCCATGAACCGGTCGAAGCGGGCGAAATCGTTGTCGTCGGGATTCTTGAAGCCCCAGGAGAACTCGATCGCCCCTTCCGCCAGATCGAGAAGACGCGGCCCATAGAAGGCGTTCTGGAAATCGAACAGATAGGCCTGCTGATCTTTCATAATCACATTGCGCGGCTGCACGTCGCCGTGGTTATGCACCCAGGCCACCTGCTTGCGCCTCGTCATGTCGCGGTAGAGTTTCTTCAAGGATTTGTAGATGGGAGCCAAGCGGTTAAAGCAGGCCGACAGTTCCTCGTCGTCCGTGGATTCGCCCCGGAAGCGCTCGAATTCGGCATGCCAGATGTCAAAGCTGGCATTGAAGGAAAAATCCGCTTTGATCTCGACCGGGCTATCGATCTGCGCCTGATGAAAACGCGCCAGCGCCTGGGCGGTTTCCACAACCGGATAGGCGGGCGCCGCGACTTCCTCGCCTACCAGCTTCTCGAACAGGATCGCCGGAGCGCCGTTGATTTCAAGTGCGCTCCTGCCGTCCTTGGCGATACGCACCGAGGCGATGTTGACGCCGAGCTTCTGCACCGCCCGGATGACTTCGCATTCGTAATCGACATGCTCGGCCAGCTTGGCGGAATTATAATTGCCGGAAACCCGGTAGACCTTGAGGATGTCGGTTCGTCCCGCGATATCGGCTTCGAAGATTTCGTTCTCGGTGGCGACGTCAAGCTTGCGCAGACCGGTCACCGGCTCGCCGAAGGCCGCTTCCAATGCCGACATAATTCCCCCGTCGCGGGATTTGTCGAACACCAGATCGGCGTTGAAGCGCTTCAAGAAAGCATCCTTTTTCTCCATGTCGCCCTTGGAAGGAAAATAGACATAGGCATCCAGCAAATGACCGAAATGGGCGATGTTGGGATATTGCTTTTTGTAGCCGTAGACATCGCTGATCGGAATCTGGCCTATATGATAGATGTCGCACCGGTTGGTCGTCGAGATATTGATGTATTTCCAGGTCTCGGGCGGGACGAAGCCCTTCGTTTCGTCGATCTCGATCAGAAGGTCGATGTCCGAACCCAGCTTGGACCATTCGGAATGGATGAAGGGGGATTTGTAAAAGCCCATCGTTTCCTTGGCCGTCGATCCCATGAGATAGATTTTGGATATCCCCGTTATCGGCGCGACATCGCTGTTGATCTTTTTGATGACCGAATCATAAAGCGCCTTTTGCTTGGGCTTCTGGAAGAGGGTCTTCGATGGCTTGACGAAGTGCAGATTGTTCGAGGTCAGAAATTTTGACCACTCCCGGAACGCCGCCTTGGGGTTGGGAGGCTTCAGCGCCGGATCGAAGGGGAAGATCACCTTGCCGTACAGTTCGTCATAGGCCCATGAGGCGTAGTCGAGATTGATGGCGATGGGCTGAGGGGAATTGGTGACGAAGCAGAAGGTATCCAGAATCTTGGCCTTCAGCAAGTTCAGCCGGTCGGGGTCGGGGGCGTCCTTCTTTTCCAGGAGGACATCGGTGAGCGGGCGTATCGAGTGCGGCACGCCCTCGAAGCGGTCGGCAAAATCGGCGCGGTCCCTGGAAATTTCCATCTCGATTTTCAGTTCGTTCTTGGTGTAGGTCTGCGCCTCCGCCGAGGCGGCAACGCGCTCCATGCCGATGCCGGTCAGGATCGAGCGCACCTTGGGTTCGTGGTAATGAGCGACGGCGACGCAACCTTCTTCTTTCACGTTGTAATGAAGGTGGTTGGCGTCCAGAAGTTCCAGGATTCCCTTGAAGGTGGAAGCGAAGGGCTGCTCGACATCCATGTCGCGGACGGCCTTGACGAAGACGCCGAAGTCCTCCTTGCTGAGCAGAAATTTGTAATTGCGCAGATGCAGATGGTAGCCGTCAGTGCACTCCTCAAGCGAAAGGCGCTGGGGATGATAGACGACCTCGTTCTCCAGACGGCTTTCCGTCCATATGCGCTTTTCCTCGTGGTTGGCGTTGGGCAGAATGCCGTCCTGGTAGTTGGTGGCGCGGATGATCGCCATCAGCTCGGCGGACTGCTTGGAGAAGGTATTGACGATGTCCTCGAATTCCTTGCGGCTGAGTTCGATGCGCAGATCGCGGTAGTGGATATGGATGTTCTCTTCCATATCGAGGAACATGTTGCGGAATTCGGCTTTATTTAGACCTTCGCTGCGGTGTAAAACCCTTAAGATCACGCCCATGGAACAATCCGTCCGAATCCGTTATTTTCAAGAATGGCGGCTCACACGTCCAAGCTCAGATTTCGAGATATAGCAATTTCAGCCGCCGCGACAACCGAAAAGGCAGAAAAATCTGAAAAACAGCAAAACGCCGGTCTATAACCTTTGGCCGGATTGGAAGTGCTTTAAGGTGAACCTATAATCATCGTAGGGAAATGTGTTTTTGGAGGGGCGGTCCATGGCTGAAGATAACGGTACAACCCAAGGCGGAATAGCTCAGAGCAGCGCTCCCGGCGCCGGCGAGGCGCAGGTGTTCGATGATCTGACGTCGCTCAGCCAGGACAGTGGCGACAAGCCCCTTGACGCATCTGAAAGTTCCGGAAGCGCTCCGGGCGCTGCCGATAACTCGGGATTTGAAAACCTCCAAACCGGCGATGGCGGCGTAGATGCGCGGATTATCCGGGCTGAACAATTCGGCGCCTTTACCGACAGCAACCTCGGAATTGATCGCGCCGGGATCGGCGACAACCCTGTTCTTCCCAACATTGCCGTAGGTACGGATGGCGTCCAGGCTCCCATCCCTCATGTCGGAATTCCTCTTCCCGAAGCGGCTATAGACCTTTCCCAGCCCGAGGTAGGGCCGTTCCCCGACCCCATTATCGCTCCACCTCCTCTGCCCACGCCTCCTCCGGGCATTGAAGGAGAAGAGCCTAGCCCAACTAATCCTCCGGAGCCGTACACGGCCACCACCGCGACCACCGCGACAACCGCGACGACGGCGACCACCGCGACGACG
>MIAA01000038.1 GCA_001830425.1 Rhodospirillales bacterium RIFCSPLOWO2_02_FULL_58_16 | reverse complement strand
CTTTACTTCTTCTCTATGCCTCTGTGTCTCTGTGGTCAAAAAACAGTTGCTTTTACGATTTCCCCTCGACCGGCCTTCCGGCCAGTTTCCAGTCGGGGAATCCGCCTTCCAGCCGCAAGGCCTGATAACCCATCTCGCGCAATTTGGCGACGGCGTCAAAGGCGAGCAGACAATAGGGGCCACGACAGTAGGCGACCACCTCGACGCCGGCGGGCAGTTCGGAGCGCCGCGCCTCGAAATCCTTGAGCGGGATATTGATGGCGCCGGCGACATGGCCCGAGGCGTATTCCTCGGGTGGGCGCACATCCAGCACGGTGACCGTTCCCTTCTTGATCCGGCGGACCAGTTCGTCAGCCGGCACCGGCTCCAGGCTGTCTTTGGCCTTGAGGTAGCGGATCACCAGCCGGTCCAGTTCGGCCAGATTGCTCTCCGCCGTCCTGCACAAGGCGCCGACCATTTCGACCACCGCGTCTCCGGCGATGGAGTAGATCACCTGCTGGCCGTCCTTGCGCGAGTCGACCAGACCGGCGCGGCGCAAGTGCTGCAAGTGCTGGGAAGTGTTGGCCACCGACATGTCGCTCATTTTGGCCAGCGCCTCGACACTGCGCTCTCCCTGGGCGAGGAAGTCCAGAAGCTCCAGGCGGTTGCCGCTGCTCAACGCCTTGCCGATGACGGCAAGCTGGGCGAACAACTGTTTCTTGACGGTTTTTGTTGACATGGCCCGCTCAGGATATTAAAGCATTCAATTAATCAATTGAATGCTGATGTGTCGTCAGGGACGTTCAATCAAGTTAACTGTATACTCTGAAGAGGCGCGCCATGCACAAGGTTTTAACCTCCTTCGCCAAGACACTGGTCAGCCGCCTCATCGTCATCCTCACCTCACCGTGGGAGTCTTGGGTTTATTGCTCCACTTTCGGCCATAACGACGAGCGCTTCTGATCATTCCCGGTTTTATTATGGAAATTAAAATCAAGCCTATTGGTTTTGCCGGAAATCAGGAAAAGAAACATTTCGGCGGCTGGAATGCCGTAATCACCGATTTAGTCATTGATGAAAAATATCAGGAGGCGCTTGACGGCCTGGGTGATTATTCACACCTGATCGTTATTTTTTGGCTGCACGAAGTTAAAACCTGCAAACTCCGGCTTGTTCCGCAAGGAAAAATCGACGATGTGCCGGAAGTCGGAATTTTCGCCTGTCGTTGCCCCGGACGACCGAACCCGATCGGCATTTCGACCGTCAACATCTTGTCCATAAAAGATAATGTTATAACCGTAAAAGGCCTGGACGTGATTAACGGCACGCCCGTTATTGATATAAAACCTTATACGCCGCAGTATGACGCGGTTGCCGAAGCAATAGTCCCGGAATGGGTAGCTGAACTGGATTACTGATTTTCTCTGGCGGCCAGCGCCGCCAGCGCCTGATCGACCAGTTCCTTCAGGATTTCCGCCGTCGGCTGCTCGCATGTCACCATGCCGACGCTCTGGCCCGCCATCATCGAGCCGTTTTCCACGTCGCCGTCGATGGCGGCGCGTTTCAGGGCGCCCGCCCAGAAATGCTCGATTTCCAACTGCGCCGCTTTTTGGTCCAATTCGCCTTTGTTGAAGCGTTCGATAACCTTGCGTTGGGTCTCCATGAACTCGCGGGTGCCGTTGTTGACCAGGGCGCGCACCGGAATAACCGGAAACTTGGGGTCCAGTTGCACCGTCGGCACGGCTTCACGCGCCGAGGCGCGGATGAAGGCTTTCTTGAAGGCGGGGTGAGCGATGCACTCGGTGGCGCAGACAAAGCGGGTGCCTAACTGGCATCCGGCGGCGCCCATCTCCAGGTAGGAGAGCATGGCTTCGCCGCGACCGATTCCGCCGGCGACGAAGACAGGAACTTCTTTCACATGGGGCAGGATTTCCTGAACCAGGATGCTGGTGGCCACCGGCCCGATATGGCCGCCGGCTTCGGCGCCCTCGACGACCAGGGCGTCGGCGCCGCTGCGGACCAGCCTCTTGGCAAGCGCCAGGGCGGGAGCAAAGCAGATAACCTTGGCGCCGATTTCCTTGATGCGCGTGATGGAAGTCGAGTTGGGCAGGCCGCCGGCCAAAACCACATATGCCGTTTTATGCCCGCCGCACACGTCGATCAGGGCTTCCAGATCAGGGTGCATGGTTATCAGATTGACGCCGAACGGCTTGCCGGTCAGCGCCTTAGTGGCGGTGATTTCCGCATCCAGCAGTTTCGGCGTCATTGAGCCGCAGGCAATTACGCCGAAACCTCCGGCATTGGAAATCGCCGAGACCAAATGGCGTTCCGACAGCCAGGACATGGCGCCGCCCATGATGGCGTACTCACAGCCGAGAAATTCCCGGCCCCGCTTCCATAGACGGTCAAGCTGCTGTTTCGGCTCAGTCACTATCAAGCCCATAGGCGGTGTGCAGCGCCCGCACCGCCAGTTCAGTGTATTCATCGGCCACCAGCACGCTGACCTTGATTTCCGAGGTGGAGATCACCTGGATATTGATGCCTTTGTCAGCCAGCGTTTGGAACATGCGAAGCGCAACGCCGGCGTGGCTGCGCATGCCGACGCCGACGACCGAAATCTTCACCACGTCGGAATCGGAAACAAGGGATTTATAGTTCAGGTCTTCCTGCTTCTTTTCCAGCACCGCCACCGCCCGCGCCAGGTCCGCCTTGGCCACGGTGAAGGTAAGGTCGGTGCTGGCGCCGTCGGCCGAGACGTTCTGGACGATCATATCGACGTTGATGCCGGCGTCGGCCAATGGTCCGAAAATGTTGGCGGCGACGCCGGGCCTGTCGGCTACCCGGATAAGGGTGATCTTGGCCTCGTCGCGATTGTAGGCGATTCCGCTGACTATCTCTTGTTCCACGATTTCGTCCTCATTTACCACCAGGGTGCCGGGTTCATCGGAAAAGCTGGACAGAACCTGCGTTCTCACGCGGTGCTTCATCGCCATTTCCACGGAGCGGGTCTGCAAGACCTTGGCTCCCAGCGAAGCCATCTCCAGCATTTCTTCGTAAGTGATCTTATTCAGTTTACGCGCCTTGGCAACGATGCGCGGGTCGGATGTATAGATTCCATCCACGTCGGTGTAAATATCACAACGATCAGCGCCCAGAGCCGCCGCTATCGCCACCGCGCTGGTATCGCTTCCGCCCCTGCCCAGCGTGGTGATCCGGTTATCCGGCCCCAGCCCCTGAAAGCCGGTGATGACGGGAACCTCGCCGTTATTCATGCGTTTCTCAAGTTCCGCCACTTCGACGGATTCGATGCGGGCCTTGCCGTGAACGCCGCATGTCCTGATCGGAATTTGCCAGCCCTGCCAGGAACGGGCGTTGACGCCCATGTTCTGCAAGGCGATGGCCAGAAGGCCGGCCGTTACCTGTTCGCCGGTGGAAACCACCGCGTCATATTCACGGGCGTCATACAGATTGGTAATGGAATCGGCATATCCGACCAGCTTGTTGGTGACCTCGGCCATGGCCGAAACCACCACCGCCGCCTGATTGCCGGCGTCCAGTTCCCGCTTGACGCGCAGGGCGGCATTCTTGATGCGGTCGATATCCGCCACCGAGGTGCCGCCGAATTTTTGAACGATGCGAGCCATGATTCTATGCGGTCAAATTATCAAATGTTGCAGGGCAACGGGCGGACATACATACTCTACAACGCTGAAATTAGGCAACCCCGGAGGAATCCTATGGCCGCCGCCCGTGAATCTGAAAGAGGAACGGCCTCTCCTGATGAGGTGGCGCGTTTTTCGGCCATGGCCGACGCATGGTGGGAGCCGAACGGCAAATTCAAGCCCCTGCATGAGTTAAACCCGCCGCGCATCGCCTTTATCCGCGATTTTACCTGCGCTCGTTTCAAACGCGACGCCGGGGACGAAAAGCCCTTCGCCGGCCTGAGCATCCTCGACATCGGCTGCGGCGGCGGGCTGTTGAGCGAGCCGATGAAGCGACTCGGCGCCGCCGTCACCGGCATCGACGCCTCGGAAAAGAATATCGCCGTAGCCCGACTTCACGCCGAAAAAAGCGGTCTTGAAATCGACTATCGTTGCGCCCCTCCCGAAGACCTGATCAAGGACAAAAAACGATTCGATCTGGTTCTCGCCATGGAAGTGGTGGAGCATGTGGCCGACCTCGACGCTTTCTTCAAGGCGGGCGCGGAACTGGTCAGGCCGGGCGGAGTCATGGCCGTCTCGACGCTGAACCGCACCATGAAATCATTTCTGCTGGCCAAGGTCGCCAGCGAATATATTCTGCGCTGGCTGCCCGTCGGCACCCACGACTGGAACAAGTTCGTCAAACCTTCCGAACTGGTGAGGGGCCTGGAGCCGTTCGGCGTGAAAATCATTGAATTATCCGGCGTTGCCTACAACCCGCTTTCCGGCGAATGGCGACTGAGTCGCGACCTGACGGTTAATTACATGGCGTTCGGGGTGAAGGAATAAGGCTTTTTTCATTTTTCCCCTCCTTACCAAGGAAGGGGCGGGGAGAGGTTGCCGCCGATACCCCCTGACACCCGGCGCGTTGACTGTAAGAAACACCGTTTTATGAAACACAGAGGCTCAGAGACACAGAGGAGGATAGAAAAAAAGAAAAAGCAGAAGAAAACTTCGCTTGATCTTCTCTGCGCCTCTGTGCCTCTGTGGCCAAAACACACAGGCTGATAATTCCCTCTTTGACCCCCTCCTGACCTCCCCCTTGAAGCAAGGGGGAGGAATTTTTTCTCCTCCTTACCAAGGAGGCCGCCCACTTTTTTTCCCCTCCTTACCAAGGAGGGGCAGGGAGAGGTTGCCGCCGATATCCCCTAACGCCCGGCGCGTTGACTGTAAGAAACACCGTTTTATGAAACACAGAGGCTCAGAGATACAGAGGAGGATAGAAAAAAAGAAAAAGCAGAAGAAAACTTCGCTTGATCTTCTCTGCGCCTCTGCGCCTCTGTGGCCAAAACACACAGGCTGACAATTCCCTCTTTGACCCCCTCCTGACCTCCCCCTTGAAGCAAGGGGGAGGAATTTTTTCTCCTCCTTGCCAAGGAGGCCGCCCACTTTTTTCCCCTCCTTACCAAGGAAGGGGCGGGGAGAGGTTGCCGCCGATACCCCCTGACACCCGGCGCGTTGACTGAAAGAAACACCGTGATAAAAACACACAGGCTGACAATTCCCTCTTCGATACCCCCTCCTGACCTTCCCCTTGTTGAGGGGGAGGAAATTTCTACTTCCCGTGCTTCTTCGTCCACTCCCGCGCGCGTTCCTGCGCCGTTGCGATATCGGCGGCGGGCATTCTTTTCTCAATCGCATCCCGGTTTTTTTTCGCCTTGTCGTTGCTCTGCGAGGCGGCGAGATTATACCACATATGCGCCGCGATATCGTCGCGGGCGACGCCCTCTCCATTGTCGTAAGCCACGCCCAGATTGTATTGGGCGTGAACATCGCCCTGCTCGGCGGCGAGTTGATGCCACTTCGCCGCCTCCTTGTAATTTTGCGGAATTCCGTTCCCGATGTAGTGCTTGAAACCAAGATTATTCTGGGCCTGAAGGTTGCCCTGTTCGGCGGCGAGCCGGTACCACTTTACGGCTTCAATTTGATCTTGAGGAACGCCTTGGCCTTTTTCGTATATCTCGCCCAGCTCCAACTGGAATCCGGCATTACCCTGTTCGGCGGCGAGCCGGCGCCATTTTACGGCTTCCATATGGTCCTGGGGGACGCCCAGCCCCTTTGCGTACATCTTGCCCAGACTGTATTGGGCATCGGCATTCTTCTGATTGGCGGCTAGACGGAACCACTTCAGCGCTTCTTCATAGTCTTTGGTAACGGATTGCCCTATTTCGTGCATCTTGCCCAGATTGTACTGGGCCTCGGCATCTTCCTGTTCGGCGGCGATATGGAACCATTTGAGCGCTTCTTCCTGGTTCAGAGTGACGCCGCGCCCGTTGAGATACATAAAACCAAGCCCGGAAGCGGCAGGGGCATATTGTTGTTCGGCGGCAAGGCGAAACAACTTTACCGCTTCTTCGTCGTCTCGGGGAACGCCTTTTCCCTGGGCATGCATCAGGCCCAGATGGTATTGAGCCTCGGCATTCCCCTGTTCAGCGGCGAGCCGGCGCCACTTGGCCGCTTCCTTGTAATCGGGCGGGGCGTCTTTTACTTTTTCAAGCCACGCGGCGAGATTGTTTTGAGCGGCGACATTCCCCTGTTCAGCGGCGAGACGGAGCCACTTGCCTGCTTCCTTGTAGTCCTGGGGAACGCCTTGTCCCTGATCATACATCATGCCGAGAAAAGACTGCGCCTCGGCATTCCCCTGTTCGGCAAGCGGATTCCACTCTTGCCGCGCCGTCGCATAGTCTCCTCTGTCAAACGCCCTTAATCCCGCAGCAAAATCTGCGGCAAGCGCAGGAAAGGCCGTCAACATGAACAACAAGAAAAGACGGAGAAACAGCCGCTTCATTTTTTGTGACCTTCTAGTGGAGTCACTCCATCAGCCGTCGGCGTTGATGCGGTCGATGATTTGCTGTCGGACATGGTCGGCATGGGCGTTGTCCACCTGACAGGTGCCGGCGGCTACATGGCCGCCGCCGCCATATTTCAACATCAGCTCGCCGATGTTGGTTTTTGAGGCGCGGTTGATGATGGACTTGCCGACGGCGAACACGGTCACTTCCTTGCGCAGGCCCCACATCACATGGATGGAAACGGCGGCTTCGGGGTTAAGAGCGTAGATCATAAAGCGGTTGACCGGGTAGATGACTTCTTCCTCGCGCAGATCGATGACAACCACTTTGCCGTTGACGGCCGAGCAACGCCTCAACTGGAACTCGGCATCCTCGTCATGGGCGATGTACAGCTCAAGGCGCTCCCTGACGTCGGGAATCCTGAGTATTTCCTCGACCGGATGTTGGCGGCAATAGATGATCATGTCCATCATCAACTGATCGTTGGAAACGGCAAAATCCCTGAAACGGCCTAGGCCTGTGCGCGGATCAAGCAGGAAGTTAAGCATCGTCCAGCCGGTGGGGGCCAGAATGTCTTCGCTTGAATACTGGGCCGAGTCGGCTTGATCGACCGCCTCCATCAGGCCGTTGGGAATATGGGGAAACGTTTTTGCGCCGCCGTAGTAACTATAGACGACGCGGGCCGCCGAGGGGGCGGCGGCGTCGATGACGTGATTGTCTTTCTTGCCGACGCGAATGGTTTCGCTGAGGTGATGGTCAAAGCATAAATGCACCCCATCCACATACGGCAGGTTGGTGGTGATGTCGTTATCGCTGATATCGACCTTGCCGTCCTGCATATCCTTGGGATGGACGAACTTGACCTCGCTGATCATGTCCAGCTCCTTGAGCAGGACGGCGGCGACGATGCCGTCAAAATCAGCGCGCGTCACCAAGCGGTATTTTTTATCGGACAACCTTATTCCTCCTGGGCCTTTACGATCAGGCGTTCTTCCCGCCGTGGCCATCGGCGACCACTTGCTCAAGATAAGCCTCGTATCGCAGCAACTCAAAGCATTTTTCGTGGGCGCCGCGCAAGTCGTTGTCGATGAGGCATTCGCCGATATCGGCCATGATCATTCCGGTCGAGGGAACCTCGGTGACCAGTTCGCGGGACAATTTCAGCAACGACTTGTAGTTTTGCTCGAAGGAGCCGGGGTTAATATACATGCAGGTAATCATGTAATAAATCTTGAGTGACGGAGTATTCGCGTCTTCAGCCCTGATGATATGCTTTCCACGCAGCACCGGCCCCTCTCCCTCGACAAGCAGCTCAACAGGAACGTCGTTGACGTTGGTCACCACCATGTCGCCGATGATTCCATTTTCGCCGGCGTCCAGAATCAATGTGTTTTTCGCCATTCCCCATCGTCCTTTTTCAAGACCTGAAACTCATCGGCGTCGCCATGATAGAGAATCGGCGCTCGCATGAAAAGCATTGGTTTTATATTTAACAACCCGCCTTTGTCTATCTATCGTTACCGCAAGACAAGTAAAAAAACATATGAATTAACATAAAATTTTAATTATAAATACAAATAAAGTATAATCAATTATAACAATTGACTAATATAGCAAATAATGTATAATATAGTTCATCATTGAAAAGAGATATTTGGACAGCAGGAGAGTACGGCCATGATTAAACATTCATTATTTTTATTGCCGCTTACTCTCGTTGCCGGATGCGCCATGCCGCTTCCGGTCCAGCTCGCCTCATGGGTATCTGACGGGATCAGTTTTCTGACGACCCAAAAATCCGTTTCCGATCATGTGATTTCTATCGCCGTGAAAAAGGACTGCGCCGTCTGGCGGGTGATCGCCGGGTATCGTTTATGTGACGAGGCGGCTGTTGATGTCATGACGGCGTCGGCGGGGAGCAATCTTTATGCGGCGTCGGCGTCCCCCGGAAGCGGCGTATTGCCCGAAGATGATATATCGGAAATCGCCGGTTTCGAGACCTCATCCGGCGGCGATGCCGGGATTCCCGTCGTCGATTTCATGGACGCCGCCGTAAATAAATCGGCGAAACGCCTGATCGTCAGGCAGGACGTGAACATGAGGGCCGGACCTGCGGGAAAATCAAAAGTGCTGACCGCCATAATCAATGGTCAGGAGGTTCGGTTCATCGACGAGCGGCGCGGATGGCGTCTGGTCGAGTACCGGACGCCACGGCAGGGCCGGTCTTTTACCGGCTGGATCGATGGGGATTATTTGAAGTTTAAGGGCTGAGTTTGGTTATTTGACTGGAGGAGTAGGCCATGTTTACCCGCACCCTGTTTCTTTTATCGACGGTTCTGGTCGGCGCCTGCACCTTGCCGGCGCAGTTGAGTTACGGCAGGACGAGCAACCCGGCGCCCTCTGCGGATAAGGATATCCTGGCATTGGCCGGCTTTGAAACGTCTGCGGGCGGCGTTAACGGTAAGTCTTCGGAGAAATTGTACGTCGTCACCACCGGCGTGAACATGAGGGATGGACCGGCGGTTAAATTTGATGTGGTAAATGTCCTTCGCGCAAAACAGGAGGTCGTTATCACCGCCGAGCAAGGTAAATGGTTTCAAGTTGAATTCAGGCCCTCGCCGAAAAGCCAAGCCGTATCCGGCTGGGTCGCCAGGGACTTCCTGAAGGTGAAAGGCTGATCAGCCTGCCGCCAGTTTTTTCAGCAGGTTCAGGGCCGTTTCAACGCTTTGCATTCTGACTTCATCGCGGTCGCCGGCGAAACGGCAACATTGGTGCAGAGTCGCGCCGCCGCGCCGCGCCGCCGCCACATGAACCAGCCCCACCGGCTTTTCCGCCGATCCGCCGCCGGGGCCGGCGATGCCGGTGACGGCGACGCTTAAATCCGCCGATGAATTGTTCAGCGCTCCCTCGGCCATGGCGCGGGCCACCGATTCGCTGACGGCGCCGCTACGTTCAATGAGGGCGGCCTCGACGCCGAGCATCTCGGCCTTGGCCCGATTCGCATAAGCGACGAAACCACGGTCAACCACGTTCGATGCGCCGGGGATGGCGGTAAGGCATCCCATGACCAGACCGCCGGTGCAGGATTCGGCGGCGGCGATACGCAGTCCGCCGGCGACGCAGGCGGCGATCACTTCCTTGGCGAGTTCGAGCGAATTTTCGGAGAACGCCATCTTATCCGCCGAGCCAGGGCGCTATAAGATAAAGGACAAGCGCCGCGTATGCGGCGGCAAATATATCATCCAACATTACTCCCAGGCCTCCGGCGACCTTGCGGTCGGCCCATGACGCCGGCCACGGCTTCAGAATGTCAAAAAGGCGGAAAAGGATAAATCCCGCAGCGTAAAGCACAGGATCAGGGGTAACCGCCAGCAAGGTCAGCCATTGGCCGACTACCTCGTCAATAACGACGGGACCGGGGTCATGGACGCCGCTTTTGCGGATATAAACACCGGCGCTCCAGACGCCCGCCGCGAAGACGGCGACGGCGGCGACGGCCAATCCGGGGCGACCGCAAAGCTGGAAAATCAGCCAGGCGAAGGGCAGGGCCGCCAGCGAACCCCATGTTCCCGGCGCCTTGGGCAGATACCCGGAACCGAACCATGTGGCCAGGAAAACAGCCGGATGGCGCAAGCTCGGCCTTTCCTTTGATGCGCTGTCGGTTGTCACAAGGATTCACCTCTTTATTTCCAAGCCGATATGATCATAAAACCATTATTCCTCGGCAGACGAAACAATAACCCGTTAAAACGCCGAATCTGAATTTAGTTGTTTACAGGCATAATGAGCTTGCAAGGTGCGGCGCCAATCGGTAGGTTTCCCCCTCAGTTAAGTATTTTTTAAGCATTGAGGTGGACATCGGCGCTTTTGTGGCGCCGGACAGCAAAGACGGCGCTCCCGAAATTAATAATATTCCTCTTTAGAACTTCACGGAGGAAATGGCGTAAAAGACCTGGGGGGGCGCAAAAAAAGTGGAGGGGAACACGATGGCGGGGATCAGCTTGCGTTTGAGCCGAAGCAGAAGTTCTAAAATGCTACGTCAGTTTAAGGAGTTGCTTCAGCGCCTTTTCCCGGAAAGGCAGGTACATCTTCGCACCAATGGCCGTGTTTCCTTTATCAAGTTATCACAGGCCGCACAGATAACCTGTGCGCTTTTGTTTGTTGTTGCGCTCGGCTGGGTATCTTTCACCACCAGCCGCTTTGTGTTTCACGACTATATTATTTCCAGTAAAGACAGCCAGATCGCCAATGCCCGCATGGCTTACAAGAGTCTGCTCGGCGAGGTGTCCGAGTATCAGAAGAAGTTTACCTCGGTCACCAGGGATATTGAGGAAAATCGCGGTTTGATGCTGGGCCTCATCGAACAGAACACATCATTTCAACAGTCTTTGAAAACGGCGAAGTCCAGGCTGGGCGATGCCGAAGCCGAACGTGAAAAGGTTATCGCCACCAGCGAATATCTGAAAAATCAGCTTAACGACACGGAAAGCGCCATGCGGGCCGCGACCAGCGCCGGCCAGTCGCTTAAGAAAAATCTTGACGCCGTCGAAGTCGATCTTCAGGCCGCCCTGTCGGAACGCAATCAGGCTCTGTTCAAGAGCAATCAGATGCAGCGGAACATTGAGGAGCTGGAAACGCGACTCGCCGGCATGCAGGAAACGGAACGCGACGCCGTGCAGCGGTTGACCAGCGGCACGGTTAACTTCATCGAATCCATGCAGAAAGTCGTCCAACTGACCGGGCTGAAAGTTGACAAACTCCTCGGCGCCGAAGGTTCTTCGCCGATCGGGCAGGGCGGTCCTTTCATCGCCGCTGTTCCTGACGCCCTTCCCGCCGGACAACTCAAAGCCGATCTCAACGTTCTTGACGGCTATTTGCAACGCTCCGAGGCTTTGCAGGTGGTTATGCGAAAGCTCCCCCTCGCGTCGCCGTTGAGCGCTTATCGCATAACCAGCACTTACGGAAAGCGGCGTGATCCGATCAATAAAAAATGGGCGACTCATTATGGTCTTGATCTGGGGGCGCCTTTTAAGTCTGTGGTCTATTCCACCGCTCCCGGAACGGTTACTTTCGTCGGCTGGAACGATAACTACGGAAAGATGGTGGAGGTCGATCACGGCGCGGGGATCAAAACCCGCTACGCCCACCTTCATAAGGCGCTTGTCGGCATCGGACAGAAGGTCAATTTCCGTGACCAGCTCGGCCAAGTCGGCAATACAGGACGCAGCACCGGGTCCCATCTTCATTACGAGGTAATCTTCAAGGGCAAACCCAGGAATCCTTCAATGTTCATCAGGGCCGGACGGCATGTTTTCAAGGACTAGCAACGGCGCCGGCAAGGCGGCTTCTTCCTCATCCGCCAAGGCGGCCGCCCCTTCGATTATCAGCTCGGACCTTCGCATCACCGGCGATCTTAACAGCGAGGGCGAGATTCAGGTCGACGGCGTTATCGAGGGCGACATCCGATCCGATGTTTTACTTGTCGGCGAGACAGCGACCATCAAGGGCGATATCTTTTGCGACAGCGTGCATATCCACGGCACGGTCAACGGCCAGATCAAGGCCCGCGCCGTTGATCTGGCCAAAACTGCCCACGTCGTCGGGGATATCCTCCACGAGGATCTGTCCATTGAGACCGGAGCCTTCCTGGAAGGGATGTGCAAGCGTATTCCTATGAAAAAAGACGATAATGAAAACAAGATCAACTTTATCGTCAAGGATTCGCTTAAGTCGCTGGGCGCTCCCGTCGCCGGCGACGCCCCCAAGAAAGCCGCCGGCGGCGTCTGATTTTACTTTTACCGACCGGCGCCGCCGCTTTGAAAGAATTCCTCCCCCTTGCTTCAACTATCGTATTCACACATCTTCGATTTTGATTCGAAATGGAACCCCTGATGGCCTTTTTCGATTCTTTTTGGAATGTGTAGCGCATGAGCGGCGCAAGAATCGGAATCGAAAATTGGCTTAAACTGAGATGTGTGAATACAATAGCTTGCTTCAAGGGGGAGGTCAGGAGGGGGTCGAAGAAGGAATTATCAGCCTGTGTGTTTTGACACAGAGGCACAGAGGCGCAGAGAAGATTAGGCGAAGTTTTCTTCCTGTTTTTTCTTTTTTTCTATCTTCCTCTGTGTCTCAGTGCCTCTGTTCATAAAACAGTGCTTATTCCGGTCAACGCGCCGGGCGTTAGGGGTATCGGCAGCAACCTCCCCCAACCCCTTCTTGGTAAGGAGGGGAAAGTGGCAGCGCCGCTTTGCGGCGTTCACTCTCCATACTTGAAGGGCAATTGGCGGGCGCCGCCGAAGGCCAGTTCGGAATGCCTGGACCAGCCGATAGCCTTGCGGCGGAAGTCAAGGAAGCTTTTGTAAATCTTCATTGTTATCTTGTCGCCGGCGGCGGCTTCATTGACCAGCCTGCCCGATGCGTCGCCGAAGGCTTCAAGCGCCGAATCAGGGAATCGGCGCAACTTGACCTTGTGTTCCTTAACCATGAGTTCAAGGGATTCCGCGTTGCGGACGGTGAATTCGGCGGATAACGCCGCGTTTTCCGCCGCCGTCGCCGTTTCAATAAGACGTTGGTGTCCTCGTGGCATTTTATCCCAGGTAATCAGGTTGACGGCGGCGCTTAACGCCAATCCGGGCTTATGAAACCCAGGGTAATAATAATATTTGGCCGCCTGATGCAGACCGAGAGCCATATCGTTCCAAGGCCCGAACCATTCAACGGCGTCAATAGCGCCTGAACGCAGGCTGTTGACAATCTCGCCGGGCGGCAGGGACGAGACCTTGGCGCCGAAGCGGTTCAGCACCTCGCCGCCGGGGTCAGACATGCTGATTTTCAGGCGCGAGAAGTCACTGACGGCATTGATTTCTTTATTGAACCATCCGCCCATCCGGCCGCCCGTATTGCCGGCCTGAAACGGTTTCAGGTTAAACGAGGCCGACAGTTCGTCCCAAAGCGGTTGGCCGCCGCCGAACTGAAGCCAGGCGTTCATTTCGGTTGCGCTCATGCCGAAGGGTACGGCGGAGAAGAAGTCATAGGCCCTCGACTTGCCCCGCCAGTAGTGCTCCGAGGCGTGATACATATCGGCGAAACCGCTGGCGACGGCGTCAAACGATTCTTGCGGCGGGACCAATTCGCCGGCGGCGAAAACCTTGACGTTGAGTTCGCCGCCGCTCAAGTCGTTGATCCGTTTGGCCAGGCGCTCGGCGCCGGCGGCTAATCCCGGAAGATTCCTGGGCCAGACAGTAACCATTTTCAGGTCACGGGTTTCCCTGGCGACGGCGGGGGCGGGGAAGGAGGCAACGGCCCCGGCGATAACGGTGTTTTTAAGGAATTGCCGACGTTTCATGAAATTATTCCCTATTAAATGGTTCGCCATCCTTCCGGCGAATATGTTTGTAGGGGATGGAAAGCGGCCTTGTAAGACATTTTCGGACAATCTTTGATCCAAAACCCCAGATACGCATAATCGAGTCCTTGTTCCTTGGCGCGCCGCAAAATCCACAGGACCATGTAAACGCCGAGGCTTTGCCTACCGTGGGCGGGATCAAAGAAGCTGTAGACGGCTGACAGGCCATGGCGAACGCGGTCGATCAGGCAGGCCGCGACCAATTTAAGTTCAGGGTCGCGGAACTCGATGATCGACGTTTCGACAGGAGTGTCCTCAATCATCGCCTGATAGTCAAAATAGGTCATTTTGACCATGTCGCCGTCGCCATGACGTGATTGCTGGTAGGCGGAGAACAGCTCGAACTGCTCTTTTGTGGCGGCGGCGGGCATTTCCACGCTTCGTAAAGTATCATTCAATTTCCATATGCGTCGTTGCGAGCGCGACGGCTTGAACTCAGCGACCGGGACGCGAACGGCGGCGCAGGCTTCACATTCAGGACAGGCGGGAACGTAAGCGATGGCGTGACTGCGGCGGTATCCGGCCAGAGAAAGATCGCTGTATGTAGAGGCGGCGTCGCGACCGACCAACTCCGTCACCACTCTGCGCTCGTCCCGGCCGGGAAGGTAGGGGCACGGCAAGGAAGCGGTGGTAAAGAAGAAGCGGGAGCGATTAATCGACTTGTGTTTCGCAGCGTTCATTACTTGGCGGGCGGCGGCGGAGATGAAGGAGCCAATATTTCGACCTTGGGCTGGGTTTTGTCTACAGACTGAGCCGGGTCCTGGGCCTGTGGCGCCGCCCCCTCCGGCTGTTGGGTTCCCGCCGCCTCGCCTTTTCCGGTTCCGCGCAGCAGAATGATGCTCAGACGCCGGTTTTTTGGGTCTTTTGGGTTATCCTTGAGCAGAGGATCGGTTTCCGCCTTGCCGACCACCCTGCCGACCCTTTCAAAGGGGACGCCGTAATGAAGCAGGGCGCGGCGGGCGGCGTTGGCGCGATCCGCCGACAGTTCCCAGTTGCTGTATCCGGTGTCGGAGACGAACGGAACGGCGTCGGTGTGGCCGGAAATCGCCAGTTTTTGCGGCATGGTTGCGACCACCTTGCCTACCAGCTCCAGCAGTTTCTGGGTATGAAGGTACATATTGGCCGAGCCGCTGGGAAACATGGCGAGGCCTTTCTGATCGACAAGCTGGATGCGCAGCCCTTCCGGGGTGTTGTCGATAAGCAGGCTTTCCTTGACCTGCCTGAGGGAAGGAATGTTATTGATGGTGTCTTTCAGTTCTTGCGCGGCCTCCTCGAATTGCTCTTCCTCCAGTTTTTTTAGTTCCTCCTCGGTCGCGTTAACGGCGGCGTCGGCGGCGGCGCCGGCTTCACCGCCGGAACCGGCCCTCGGCGGCGGCAGGTCCATGGTGACGCTGGCCTGGGAGCTGGAAGCGGTCATCTGTCCTTCCACGGCCAGCACTTTGCCGCCGAGGACGCCTCCGGAACCACTGGACTGGGAGGAAGCTGAAACCGGCGCGAAGTGGTCGGCAATGCCTTCCAACTGTTCCTGGGTGACCGAATTCAACAGCCAAAGCAGAAGAAAGAAGGCCATCATCGCCGTTACGAAGTCGGCATAGGCGATCTTCCAGGCGCCGCCGGAGTGGCCTCCGCCTTTTTTGATGATCTTCTTGACGATGATCGGTTGAGCTTTATCGGCCATTATGAAAGCCTAGCTTGGCGAAGGCAGATTTCCTATCATTTCCTCCACCTCGGCAAATGTCGGGCGGACGGTGCTGCCTAACGTCTTGCGGGCGAATTCAACGGAAACCTGGGGGGCATAGCCCTGCATATGAGCGATGATCCCGGTCTTGATGCAGGTGAAATAGCGGGAATCGGCTTCAAATGACTTGCCTACGGAAGTAGCCACCGGCCCCATGAAGCCGTACGACATCAAAATTCCGGAAAAGGTTCCCACCAAGGCGCCGCCGATGAGATGTCCCAACACTTCCGGCGGCTCGGTAATCGATCCCATGGTGTGGATGACGCCGAGCACGGCGGCGACGATGCCCAGCGCCGGAACGCCGTCAGCCATGCTGGAAAGGGCGCCGACGATGGCGTGACTTTCATCATGATGGATTTCCAGTTCATGGTCGATAATGTCGCCGACTTCGTGGGCATTGCTGGTGCCGAGAGTCAACAGCCGCAGGTAATCGCACAGAAACTCGACGGCGTGGTGATCCCCGAGAAATTTCGGGAACTGGGCGAACAGCGCGCTGTCATGCGGCTTTTCGATATGCCCTTCCAGCGCCAGATCGCCCTTGGTCTTGGCCAGCTTGAACAAGGAGTAAAGCAGGCCGATCAGCTCCATATAGCTGTCCTTGCCGTGTTTGGGGCCTTTGATCAGGGTGCCGCTGAAGGCCTTGCCGACGCCCGTCAACACCTGTTTGGGGCTGGCGATAACGAACGCCCCCAGCATGCCGCCGAAGATAATTACGAACTCGAAGGGCTGCCAAAGGACGCCCAGATGGCCGCCGTTCGCCATGTAGCCGCCGAGGACGCTGGCGACAACTATAATCAACCCGACAATAAATAACATTCAAAAAACCTTGGCAACCTATTGATTTTTCACGCTTCGCGTATCTATTTACTTGCAGGGAAGTCCTTGTTCGGCGACTCGGATAATGACGTTACGCTATTTTTCTTTTCGAGAGGATACAAGCATTCATTTACATTCAGCCCGCGCCCGGTCAATACCCGAAAATGTTATCTAATTGAAATCATACTAAATTACCACGATTTTTGGACCTTACGGAAGCGTTGCCGGGTAAATTATTTTTCATGGACAATTTTAATTCAAAGCGTCGTCTTTCTCCGTTAGCTGCGGCGATGCTCGCCCAGCTTGCCGCCGCCGTTTTAACGCTCGGCGGTTCATGGGGGGCGGTCGTTGTTTTCGGCAAAGTTCCGCCCTTGGCGCCGGTGCTCTTTGTTCAGGGAGGGCTGGCCGGATGGTTAGGACATCGTTTCGGGTTGGAGCGGTGGTGGCTGCCCGTCCAGTTCCTGTTTGCGCCGGCGCTGGCTCTCGGCATGTGGTTGTCGCCGCCGTCCTGGATTTATCCGGCGGCTTTTGTCGGGTTGGTTCTGGTTTATTGGAACAGCGCCGGGGAAAGGGTTCCTCTTTATCTCACCAATCGTGCGACATGGGCGGCGTTGGCCGGTTTGCTGCCCGCCAAGGCGGATTTGGTTTTTGTTGATATCGGCTGCGGTTTCGGCGGAGTTATCGCTTTTCTGGCGCGAAGCCGTCCGCAAGGGCGCTTCTACGGCATCGAGTCGGCGCCCGTTCCCTTCGCCGTGTCGTGGCTTCGCCTGAAACTTTGCGGCCCGCCAAATGCGCGCCTTATCTATGGGGATTACTGGAAAGCCGATCTGTCGCGCTATGACGTGGTTTATTGTTTCCTGTCGCCGGCGCCGATGCCGGACCTCTACCGGAAGGTCCGCGCCGAAATGCGTCCGGGCAGCGTTTTCATCAGCAACTCATTCGAGGTTCCGGATTTTCCGGCTGACGAAATCGTTACCGTCAACGACCGCCGCCGAACCCGACTGCATGTTTGGCGGATTAATTAGGGTTTCTCGTGTTGCACCGCGAAGGGGAATAGTGTGTGGCCGAATGTCCCGAGGTCGGCGCCGTAAGCCAGGGCGGCGCCATTGACGAGGCGTTGTCCAATCTCAAGAAAGCTACGGAACTTTACCTTGAGGAGTTTCCCGCTTCCGCCGGCGAGCGGCCCTGGATGACTACCATCGGTCGTTAACGGGAATCCTATTGAATCAGTATGTTACGGATTTTGTCATGCACGGGCTTGACCCGTGCAATCCATGTCTTCCGGGCACGAAAACGGCGCGAGAGAAAGACGTGGATGGCCGTGACAACCCCCGGGCTTGGACCCGGGGGCAAGACGATTTTGTATTAGCCGGGTTCATCGTCGGAGGTGTTGCTTAACAGGCGGGAAGGGAGGCCGGCGTCGTTCAACTGCGCCATGAGATGGCGGACATGCTTTACGCCCATGGTTTCGACCACCAGATCGACCTCTGTCATCTTGACCGGGATGTCCTGGAACAGGCGCTGGTGGCGGACCTCGACGATATTGCCGCCGAGGTCGCCGATCAATCCCGAGACCTTGGAAAGCAACCCCGGAGTATCGGTGATTTCGACGCGGATGCTGACCAGACGACCGTCGCGCACCAGACCGCGCATCAGGATCGAGGCCAGGACGGATGAATCGATATTGCCGCCGGAGACCACCAGCCCGACCTTTTTGCCGGCGAAACGCTTGCGGTTGCCGGCGAGCGCCGCCAAGGGAGCGGCTCCGGCGCCCTCGACGACGATGCGCTGCTCCATGACCAAGGTCTGCACGGCGCGTTCCAGGGCCTGCTCGTCGGCGAGAAAGATGTCGGCGACCAGCGTCTCCACGATGGGGCGGGTGATCTTGCCGGGATATTTTACGGCGATGCCTTCGGCCACCGTCGGGCCGCCGCCACTTAACTTCTCGCCGCGAAGGGCGCACGCCATCGACGGATAGGCGGCGGCCTGGACGCCGAATATTTCAATGCCGGGCTTGATTGCCCTGGCGGCGACGGCGATGCCCGAGATCAGTCCGCCGCCGCCGACGGGAACGATCAGCGCATCCAGATCGGGATGATCTTCCAGCATTTCCAGGCCGATGGTGCCTTGGCCGGCAATAATTGTTTCATCGTCATAGGGATGGATATGTTCGCCCGGCAGTCGGGCCGCTTTTTCATCGGCTTCGGCCAGGGTCTCGCCGTGGAATATCACCTTGGCGCCCAGCGCCTCGGTGCGGGTGATCTTGGTGAACGGCGTGCCCAGCGGCATGACGATGGTTGCCGGGATGCCGCAGCTCCTTGCAACATAGGCCACGCCCTGGGCGTGATTGCCGGCGGAAGCGGCGACGACGCCGGCCTTTTTCTTTTCCCGGTCGAGGGCGGACAGTTTGTTCAACGCTCCCCGCAGCTTGAACGAGCCGGTGTGCTGAAGATTCTCCAGCTTGAGCACAACATCGGCGCCGCACCGTTCAGACAGCACGCTTGAGGGAATACAGGGAGTCCGCAACGCCTTGCCTTTGATGACGGCGGCGGCGGCGCGGATCGTGTCGATGGTGACGGACATGGGCTAACGGCGTTTCAACATTAATATGTTTTTGGGCCGGCTGAACCCGGTCAATCCCGCTCTGTGGACAGTGCGTTCGTTGACTTTCCATGTCAAGGGGCGCACAGTTCGGACATGACTGCCGTACCCTTTGACACGCTGAGGCTTGCTCGTAAACTTGAAGCCGCCGGTTTCCAGCCGAAACAGGCCGCCGACACGGCGGAAGCTTTGGCTGAGGCAATGGCCGGAGCCGATCTGGTGACCAAGGATTATCTTGATCTGCGGCTGCGCGACCTGGAACAGCGCATGATCATCAGATTGGGGACGATGCAGGCCATACTGGTGGCGGTGGTGGCGGCCCTGGTCAAGCTTCTCTAACGGCGTTTCAATATCAATGTGTTCCTGGGCTGACCGAACCCGGTCATATACCGTCCGTCGCGCCAATCTTCCACAAGGTCGCGATAGTGACCGGACAAGGGATTGCCCGACTGGCCGGTGGCGATCATGAAGCGGGATTTGGACAGATCGGACAAGTCATAGATAACGCGCAACCCCGCCCCGTGGATATGGTCAAACGGCGTCTCCGGATTCGATACAGTGGTCGCCCCCCGGTTTACCGTGAAGTCGCCGCCGTCGCTGGCGATGGAGATGTCGGCGATTTCGCCGATCAGCGGCTTGCCGCTGAACAAGGGATGCTTGAAACGGGCCACATGGACATCGCCCCAGCTCCAGTCCTTGGGTTCATCGCCGAAACGCTTGCCCAGGTCGTCAATAACGCCCTCCAGGGTCTTGCCGAGGAGGGTTTTGCAGTCCTCGACTTCGGGGGTATTCACATTATCGCACCATTCCCCTTTTTGGTCGAGGACGGCGGCGATGAAGGCGGGGCGCAGGGTCCAGTAGGCCTCGAACATGTCGCCCAGTTCATCGGCATAGACCGCGCGGTTGAACTCGCGCAGCCAACTGTTGAAGATCAGCGGTTCCGGGCGGGCGCGGGACATGACCCCGTTCCAGACGCCAAGCATTTCCAGCGCTTGGCCGGTTTTTTCGCTTGCCGTCATCATCCCCAGCATCCGGGGCAGCAGGTCTTTGGCCATCATCGACAGGGCGTCGCTCTGGATCGCCGCCATGGCGTCCATGGTGTAGGGGCCGGCGCCGTCTATAAGGTCAAGGATGCGTTGCGCCCGGTAGTGAGTGTCCCAGGAATCGGTGATCAAATAGGGATAGTCATCTTTGACGATCTTGTTGTTGGCGGTGACGATGCGGCCTTGCGGCGGATTGAAGGCCATGGGGAGGCCGGCGTAAGGGATGAACCCCGTCCAGTCGGCTTCGCCGGTCCATCCCGGTTGAGGCTGATGGCCGCGACCGCTGCGGCGGATGGGAACCCGGCCCGGCGCCATGAAGCCGATGTTGTCGTTAATGTCCGCGTAATGCACGTTTAACTGCGGGGTTCCCATGTTCTTGAGAGCCGCCGTAAAATCATCCCATCCCTGCGCCCGGTTCAGGTAGTAGAGAGACTGGGGCGTTACATCGTCGTCGCGCAAATAGGTGGCGGCAAGGGCCAATACCTTGCCTTCGCCGACGGCCGGATTCTTTTTATCGAGAATATCGGAAATCACCGGACCGTGTCGCGTCCCGCGCACCGTCAGCGTCACGTCCTCGGCGTTAAGGACGTGAATGACCTCGTTTCGCGTCGTGAAGGGCAGGGGGCCGTCCGGGGCATGGTAGCGGTTCGGATCGTCGGAATCGATCCGCTCGACGAACAGGTCTTCCAGGTCGCTCTGGGTGCTGGTCATGCCCCAGGCGATGCTTTGATTGTGGCCGATGACGACGAAGGGAACGCCGGGAACGCCGGCGCCGGTAACCCGCAGACCGGGAGCTTCGATGTCGGCCAGATACCAAAGCACCGGCGCTCCGAAGTTAAGGTGGGGGTCATTGGCCAGCAGGGGTTTTCCGCTTGTGGTCAGCTTTCCGGTTACGGCCCAGGCGTTTGAGGCGCCGCGAGGAAGTCCCGCCGGTTCAGGCATCGCCGCCGCCAGAGCTTTCAGGGGCAAGCCTTCAAAGAGACCGGCGCTTATCGCTATAGGGCCGTCGGCCGGGTAGGGAGGCCACAACTCGGCGATCTTTTCCGGCGTCAGCCGGGCGGAGAGACGGGCGCGCAGCAGTTCATCGCTCCGGTTGCCGCTGAGTTTGATCGCCATCATCTTGCCCCACATCAGGGAATCCGAGGGACGCCACGGCTCAGGCCGGTAAAGAAGGGCGAGAAATTCAGGGGGAAGGGCGCCGGAATGGCTCTCCATCCAGGCGTTGATCCCGGCGCTATAGGCGTCAAGGGAACGGCGCACCGGCTCATCCAAAAGATTGTACTGGGCCTCAACCAGTTTGTTGATTCCCAGCATCCGCATGAAACGGTCTGAACCCAGGCCGCGCTCGCCGACCACTTCGGACAGGCGGCCGCTGCCGACGCGGCGAATCGCTTCCATCTGCCACAAGCGATCCTGGGCATGGACATAACCGAGGGCGAAATAGGCGTCTTCTTCGCTTTGCGCTTTTATATGGGGGACGCCGCGCCGGTCGCGGGTGATTTCGACATCGGCCTTGACGCCGTCGATAACCTTGACGCCTTCGACAACGGGAAGCGACGAGAACAGCCGCAAGACCCCGATTACGCCGCCCAGCAGGGCGACCAGAAGCACGCCGAGAAATATTCTTTTGAACAATTTATTCCTTCACGCGCCTTTGAGGAGCCTGGCCGCATCCAGCGCCGCGTAGGTGAGGATGCCGTCGGCTCCGGCGCGCTTGAAAGACAGCAGACATTCCATCATCGCCGTTTCGTAATTCAGGCATCCCTGGGCGGCGGCGGCCTTGAGCATGGCGTACTCGCCGCTGACGTTGTAGGCGAAGGTGGGGACGTTATAGGCGCTCTTGATGCGGTAGATAATGTCGAGATAGGGCAGTCCCGGCTTGATCAGGATCATGTCGGCGCCCTCGGTGATGTCGAGCGCCACCTCGCGCATGGCCTCTTCGCCGTTGGCCGGGTTCATTTGATAGGTTTTTTTGTCCCCGCCCTTGAGCGCCGAGGCGGAGCCTACCGCGTCGCGGAAAGGCCCGTAGAAGGCCGAGGCGTACTTGGCGGCATAGGCCATGATGGCGACCTGGGCGAACCCGGCTTCGTCCAACGCCTTGCGCACGGCGCCGACGCGGCCGTCCATCATGTCCGAGGGGGCGATGATGTCGCAGCCGGCCTCGGCCTGCGCCACCGCTTGTTTGCACAGCACCTCGACCGTTTCATCGTTGACCACATAGCCGTCCCTGACCAGGCCGTCGTGGCCGTTGCTGTTATATGGATCAAGGGCGACATCGCAGATCACGCCGATATCGGCGTGTTTTTCCTTGATGGCGCGGACGGCGCGGCATGCCAGATTGTCCGGGTTCATGGCCTCGCGGGCGTCGGGCGTCTTGAGGGCGGGGTCGATAAAGGGGAACACGGCGACTGCCGGAATCCCCAGGTCCTCGGCCTCGCCGACGGCCGCCGCCAGCAGGTCGATGGAAAACCGGTTGACGCCCGGCATCGAGGACACCGGCTCGCGCTTTCCCTTGCCGTCAATGACAAAAATCGGCCAGATCAGGTCATCGGCGCTCAGACGGTTTTCCGCCACCAGACGGCGCAGCCACGGATGACAGCGGTTGCGGCGCATGCGGGTATCGGGAAAAGCTGCTTTCAAGACGTCCAACCTCGTTTAAGGCAAGAATTAAAGTAAAGATCATTGATGTCAAGTTTGTTCCGGCGGGCGACAAGCATAGTATATGTTTGGAAACATGACGTCACCCAGGGATATCCATCTGCCGGAAGTGCTGTTCGAGTTCCAGCGAATAGGGAACGCCGTCAGGGTATGCGCCATCGACCCGATCAGCGGAACCGAGATCGTAATGGTCGGCGCTCCGGGCTGCGGCGAGAAGATTCTGAAAAAACTCGCCATCCGCAAACTCGCCTACGTCATCGCCAAACGGGCGAGGGAGAAGAAGTGAGGAAACTTGGGTTCTATTTCGAGGCCAGCCGCATCATCTCGGCCCGTAAGGCCGGTCGAAAGGAGTTGCCGTTATGACCGTTGTCAGCAAGACACTCATGCAAATTCGGCGCGAAGGGGGCGGAGCCGTGGATCGCAAACGCCTCGCCGCGACTACGGATGCCGATATTGAACGCCAGATTGCCGAGAACGCCGATACCGCGCCCGATCTTGCGACGCTGCCGTCTGTGCGCGTCATGGCGAAGTCGGTGCGCTTGCGCCTCGGACTGACCCAGGAGCAGATGGCCAAATCCCTGCGTATCAGCGTCGCCACCTTGCGTAATTGGGAGCAGGGCCGCACTCGTCCCGAAGGCCCGGCCGAGGCGCTCTTGATTGCTCTTGACAGCGACCCCAAGGCGGTGCTTCGGGCATTGGCGGGATAAATGATCTCTGATCATTTCGGATTCGAGCGGTTTCACGTCACATCCGCAGCACATCATCGGAGCATTTATATCTCCTTTGCATCGCGGAACGCTTTCCGCTAACGTTCGCCCCGCCGGCGTCGGCGTTAAGGCACCCGTAGCTCAGCTGGATAGAGCGCTGCCCTCCGAAGGCAGAGGTCGTGAGTTCGAATCTCGCCGGGTGCGCCATTCTTTTCAAGGGGGTATTATCGTCCGAATTGATTGACAAGTTCGCCAGCATGGTCATAATGATCCTTATGGTCATTATGATTTGTATGGAGTTTTTATGATCACCGAAACCAGCGCGGTCGCCTTCCGCCAAAATTTGGGCGAAATGATCAATCAGGTGCAGTATCGCCATGACTCTATTGTCATAAACAAGGATGGTCGCCCCGTTGCCGCCCTGATCGATGCATGCCTGTTTGACCGCATCCGCCGGATGCGGGAGCGGTTTGACGCCCTGGCGGCGCGCCTGTCTGATTCCTATTCCGTCGTGCCGATGGAAGACGGGGTAAAGGAAATTGAGCGGGTGGCCGCCGAGGAACGGGCCGCATCGCGCGCCGTCCGCCGCCCGCCGCAAAAAGGCTGACTCTTGCCGACTCTGCGGGTTGTTCTGGATACCAACGTCATGGTTTCAGGATTGGCCTATCCGAATAGTATCCCCGGGCGTATCGTGGCGGCGTGGCGTCAAGGCGCTATTGATGTGGCGTTGTCGCGGTTCATCCTGGACGAGTTGAGGCGCGTGTTGCCGCGCCTCAATCATCGGCTGAATTGGCGGGAGGCTGACTTCGCCGATCTGATCGACACCCTCGCTTTCAGCGTTGATCTGATTGAGCCGGTTCCCCTCGCCGACGATATCGTGGCCGATGCGGCTGATATCCCCGTGCTCGGCACCTTGCTTGCCGGCCGCGCCGATTATCTTGTCACCGGCGATCAGGATTTGTTGGCCTTGGCGGAAAGCTATCCGATCATCACTCCCGCCGAATTCTGGCGTCGCCATGGCGGATGAGTCTTGGCCTTAACTCACGCCGGGTGCGCCATTCTTTTCAAAGTGGTTTTTTTCGGTTGCTAATGTCCGGCGCAATCGGATAAAGGTTGCGGATGCGGAATGAACCGCGAGGCGACGGCTTTACGAAAGCGCTATGACCGTGGAACTGAACGAAATTCAGGCTCTTGATCTTTGGCGGCGCACCATCGTCACCGGCATCAGGCGTGACGCTCCCGACCTTTCGGCGCGGCAGATGGGGGTGCTTCTTACCGTTTACCTGACCTTGCCGCCCCATACGGTTCGCGGCCTTGCCGAGACGCTGAAAATATCCAAGCCGGCGATTACCAGGGCTGTTGACCGCTTGGGCGAGTTACAGCTTTTGCGCCGCAAGATCGACGACGAGGACCGCCGCAGCGTCTTTATCCAGCGCACGGTGCGCGGGTCGGTTTTCCTCCGCGAGTACGGCGAAATTATCTGTGAATCCGCCAAGAATCCGGGAAGCGGCGCTGACGCGATCTAAGCCGTTCGCAGGCATTGTTCGGCCTGCGGGCGGTAGTGGTGGAGGTAAAGGGGCAGGATCGCCTCCGCCGAGGTCGGGGTCATTCCCAGCGCCTTGAAGGAAAGCGCCTTCTTTCCCACGACATTATCCTTGGCCAGCAGTCTTACCTGATCCCTGGTCAGCAGGGGCGTCGGCATTTTTTCCAGAAACCAGGCATTGACCATTGCCAGGGCGAGAGGCGCCGGGACCAGAAGACGCCGCCGGGCGATCTGCTTCAGCAACAGCTCCATGATTTCCCTGTAAGTATAGACGGTGGGGCCGCCCAATTCATAGGTCTTGCCGCCGGTCGCGGGGTCGGCCAGGATTTTGGTGATGGCCTCGGCGACATCGCCGACATAGACGGGCTGGAATTTGGCGTTGCCGAAGACGGGAAGCACCGGGGAAATCATGGCCATGCCGGCGAAGAGATTAAAAAAATTATCCTCATGGCCGAAGACGACGCTGGGGCGGACGATGGAGGCGCCGGGAAAGGCCTCAATGACCGCTTTTTCTCCCGTCGCTTTGGTTCTGGCGTATTCCGACGCCGACTCTTCGTCGGCGCCGATGGCCGAAACATGGACCAGACGTTGCGCGCCGGCGGCATGGGCGGCGCGGGCGACGGCGGCGGCGCCTTCCACATGAACGCGATTGAAGGTCTTTCCCCCCCGTTGCCAAAGGATGCCGACCAGATTGACTACCGCTTGCGCCCCCGCAACGGCGGCGGCGACGCTTGGTTCATTGTTGATGTCAGCCGCCGTGATCACGATCTGACCGGGGTCGCCCAGCGGTTTCAGAAAGCGGGCGGCCTCAATGTTGCGAACCGCGACGCGGACGGCATGGCCGTCGGCGGCAAGGCGCTGAACCAGATGCCGGCCGAGAAACCCCGACCCGCCGAAAACCGTCACCTTATGACTGCTCATGATATGCTCCGTTGTTGACGGGATAATTGTAATAGGATGCCGCGCAAGTTCCAACCTTGTTGACATCCCGACTGCGGAGCGGTAACGACAGCGGTGAAACGTTAGGCCGTGGCAATATTTCCTCGGCGCCCAGGTGGCGGAATTGGTAGACGCGCAGGCTTCAGGTGTCTGTGAGGGAAACCTTGTGGAAGTTCGAGTCTTCTCCTGGGCACCATTTTAATAATTGTTTTCGAGGACGTTTCCGGTGAAAACTGAAGCAAGATCGATCAAGCTTTATCGAGGCGATCTTCCCGACGGCCTTGATCTTGGCGATTGCATCGCCGTTGATACCGAGACCATGGGCCTCAATCCCCATCGTGATCGGTTGTGTCTTGTGCAGATATCGGCGGGCGACGGCGTCTGCCACATGGTGCAGTTTGCCCGAGGCGAATACGACGCCCCCAACCTGAGGGCGGTGTTTGTCGATCCCTCGATCATCAAGATTTTCCACTACGCCCGCTTCGATCTGATGATAATCCGCCGTTTCCTGGGAGTGGCCTGCTCATCGGTTTATTGCACCAAGATCGCCTCCAAGCTCACCCGCACCTATACCGATCAGCACGGCCTCAAGAATCTGTGCCGCGAGGTGCTGGGAATCGACTTGAACAAGGAACAGCAGTCCTCGGACTGGGGGGCGCCGACGTTGTCCTCCGAGCAACTGACCTATGCCGCCGGCGACGTTCTTTTCCTGCATAAACTACGGGAAAGGCTGGACATCATGCTGGCCCGCGAAGGCCGTTCGGAGCTGGCCAAGGCCTGCTTCATGTTCGTCAACAGCCGCGTCGAACTGGATTTGAACGGCTGGCAGGAAACCGACATCTTCGCTCATTGATTTTCTGTGAAACTCCAAAGTGACCACGGAGGCGCAGAGAAGGTTCTTTCTCTATCTTTCTCTGTGTCTCTGAGCCTCTGTGGTCCATAAAACGGCGCTTCTTTCAGCGGCAATCCCCGCCTCTGCAAATTTACATGTAAGGCGATGCTTGACATATTGTCGTGTAATACTATACTTTACATGTCGTGATCAGATCGTTCAGAAACAAAGGGCTTAGGCAATTCTGGAATGAAGGCGACTCGCGTCGCCTCAGCGTTCGGAGAGATCGCCGTGTGCGGCAGATTCTGATGGCGCTTCACGCGGCGACGCAGCCGGATGATTTGAATCTGCCGGGCCTGCGGTTTCATGGTCTGCAAGGGTCGCCGAGGCGATGGTCCGTGGCGGTTACGGGTAATTGGCGGATCACCTGGTCTTGGGATGACGGCGCGGCGGATGTTGATCTTGAGGATTATCATTAGGAGATCATGATGAGCAAGAAATTGATGCCGATGCACCCTGGGGAGTTCCTGCGCGAAGTCGTTCTGCCCGGCGCGGATGTGACGAAGACCCGCATTGCGGCGATGCTGAACTTATCCCGTCAGTCCCTTTACGGCATCCTTAACGAGAGCGCGCCGGTAACGGCGCAGGTGGCGCTGCGGTTGGGGCGCTTGTTCGGCAACGCGCCGCAGTTCTGGCTCAACATGCAGGCCGAATACGATGTGGCGATCCTAAGCAGGGATATGCGCAAGGAGTTGGCCAAGATTCCGCCGCTTACTGCGGCGTAAAAATGGAATAGCCCCACGAGGCGGCTAATCCGGCGGACGCCTATTTTTTCTTCGCCTGATCAAATATGGCTGTAAGGTGTCTCACTATCTCTTGGCAGACGGGAAGATCGGGGTTTTCATCGGCAAGCCGAAAAACGTCTTCGGCGGCGCGATTTGCTTCGGCTTCATTCTTGGTTTCCATGTAGGTCAGACAGAGATTGAAGGCGGCCTTGGCCTGTTGCTCGCGTAGCGCCGGCTCGTCGGGATGGGCGGCGGCAAGGGCCTTGATCTCGCCATACCATCCCC
>MIAA01000037.1:45982-97807 GCA_001830425.1 Rhodospirillales bacterium RIFCSPLOWO2_02_FULL_58_16 | reverse complement strand
GAACTTTTGCGCCGAATCATCGCCGCCATATGGGTCGTAATAATGCCTCAATCAGCACTCAACCCGGCTTATTAACGGTCGACTAATTACCTTTTAGTAAGGGTAATAAAGAGGGCAATGCCAACGGCTATTGACGATGACTCGTTGTCGGCGGGGTCAGGATTCCCTTAAGGAAGAATCCTCCCCCTTGCTTCAAGGGGGAGTTAAGAGGGGGTATCGAAGATGGAATTATCAGCCTGTGTGTTTTGACACAGAGGCACAGAGGCACAGAGGCGCAGAGAAGATCAAGCGAAGTTTTCTTCCTGCTTTTTCTTTTTTCTCTATACCTCCTCTGTGTCTCTGAGCCTCTGTGGTTAAAAAAACAGTGCTTATTCCGGTCAACGCGCCGGGCGTTAGGGGTATTTGCAGTAACCTCCCCTGACCCCTCCTTGGTAAGGAGGGGAAAGCGCCGGGGTTGCCATGGGTCAATATTAATGGCCGCCGGCATAATAAGCCCTAATCCGGGCGGATGAGGGTTCCGGCGCCGTGTTCGGTGAACAGTTCCAGAAGGATGGCATGGGGAACCCGGCCATCGATGATGACGGCGCCCTCGACTCCTCCCTCGATGGCGGCGATGCAGGTTTCGGTCTTTGGAATCATCCCGCCCCGGATTGACCCGTCCTTAATCCGTTTTTTGATCTGCGATATGGTCAGTTCGTTGATCAGGGCGCCGTCGGCGTCGAGCACCCCCTCCACATCGGTCAGCATCAACAGACGTTTCGCCGATAAGGCGGAAGCGACGGCTCCCGCCACCGTATCGGCATTGATGTTCAGCGTCTCTCCGTTGAGACTGCTGCCGATGGGGGCGATTACCGGGATAACGTCCGATTTTTCGAACAAGTGAAGGATATGAGGGGTGACTTCCTCGGGTTCGCCGACCAGACCCAGGTCCAGCACCTTCTCGATGTTGGAATCGGGGTCGCGCTTGGTCCGCCGCAGCTTGCGGGCCTGGATCAGGTTGCCGTCCTTGCCCGAAAGGCCGACGGCGAAACCGCCCGCTTCGTTGATGGCCGAGACGATCTTTTTGTTGATGGCCCCGGAAAGCACCATTTCGACGACATCCACCGTTTCCTTGTCGGTGACGCGCAGGCCGTCGATAAACTCGCTCTTGATCTTCAGCTTTTCCAGCATACTGCCGATTTGAGGGCCGCCGCCATGCACCACCACGGGGTTGATGCCGACATGCTTCATCAGCACCACATCACGAGCGAACAGCCGCGCCAGCCCGTCATCGCCCATGGCGCTGCCGCCGTACTTGATGACGATGGTCTTGCCGGCGTGACGCCGCATATAGGGCAGGGCCTCGGATAAGGTTTTCGCCTGATCCAGCCATTCCTGCCTGGTTTTTTTAGTTTGTGTGTTCATGCCCGGAAATCTAAGCCCTTGAAGCTGATTTTGCACTAACTTTAGGCGGGAGAGGCCAACGCCGCCAGGGTTGATCGAAGATAGGGGATGCCGATTCCTTTTATGGCGCTGGTGGCGATGACTTCGGGGTTGGCCGCCCCGTGGGTTGCCAGCTCCTTGGCGACTTCACCAATAAGGCTTTCAAGCCTGCCCGCTGAAATCTTGTCGCACTTGGTCAGCACCACCTGATAGGGCTGCGCCGCCTTGTCGAGCATGGTCATGACCGGGCGATCCGTGTCTTTGATGCCGTGACGGGCGTCGATCAACATGCAGGTGCGGCGCAGGGCCTGACGCCCCTTGAGATAGGAGTTCACCAGCCGCGTCCAGCGCTTGACGATATCCTTGGGCGCTTTTGCGTAGCCGTAGCCGGGAAGGTCGGCCAGCATCAGCCGTCCGCCCAGGGTGAAAAAGTTGATCTGCTGGGTGCGTCCCGGCGTATTGGAGATGCGGGCCAGCGTCTTTTGTCCGGTCAGGGCGTTGATCAGCGAGGACTTGCCGACATTGGAGCGGCCGGCGAAGGCGATCTCGGATAAAGCGGTCTCGGGAACCTGGGCAAGGGCGGCGGCGCCGAGAATGAACACGCAATCTTGGGCGAATAGCCGCCGGCCGATTTCCTCGGCATCTTGTTCCTTAGGGGCCATTGCAATCCGTTTTAAGCCTTAACTCCCATGCGCCTCATGATGATCCACTGCTGGGCGATAGAGAGGGTGTTGTTCCACGCCCAGTAGATCACCAGTCCGGCCGGGAAGGGGGCCAGCAGGAAGGTAAACATGATGGGAAGAAACATGAATATCTTGGCCTGTATCTGGTCCGCCGGCTGAGGGTTCAGCCTCTGCTGTAAAAACATGGTTATTCCCATGATCAGCGGCCACACGCCGATCATCAGGAAATCGGGCGGAGTGAACGGCAGCAGACCGAAAAGATTGAATATCGTCGTCGGATCGGGCGCCGACAAATCTTTTATCCAGCCGAAGAAAGGAGCATGGCGCATCTCGATGGTGACGAACAGCACCTTGTAAAGCGCAAAAAACACCGGAATCTGGATGAGGATGGGAAGACAGCCGGCGGCGGGGTTCGCTTTCTCACGCTTGTAAAGGGCCATCATCTCCTGGTTCAGCCGCGTCTTGTCCTCGCCGAAGCGCTCGCGCAGTTTGAGCATCTCGGGCTGAAGCTTCTTCATCTTGCTCATCGCCACATAAGACTTGTTGGCCAGCGGGAAAAACAGAAGCTTGATTACCACCGTCAACAACAGGATGGAGACGCCGAAATTACCGACATGCTCATTGATGAAAACCAAGACATAGAAGATGGGCTTTGTCAGGAAGTACAACCAGCCGAAGTCGATGGCCAGATCAAACCGGGAGACCCCTTTTTGCGATTCGTAGGCGTCAAGCAGCTTTGCTTCCTTGGCGCCGACGAACAGGCCATTAACCGATTTGACTGACGCTCCGGGGGCGACGGTCGCTTGCGGGCCTACATAGTCCACCTGATAGAGATCAGTCTCGCCGTCCAGGCTGTGGAAGAAGCGGGCGTTCACCGGAATCTTCTGGTCAGGCACCAGGGCCGCCAGCCAGTACTTGTCGGTGATTCCGATCCACCCTCCGACGGTTGACTGCTTGATGGTGCCGGCATCCTTGATTTCGGTGTAGTCAACTTCGGCAAGAGTGCCGTTGAAGACGCCGAGCAGGCCCTCATGCAGGATGATGTAGCCGGTCACCTTGGGCGTGCTGCGGCGGGAGATCAGGCCGAACGGATATAAATCGACGGACTCGGCGCCCGTATTTTCCACCCGTTGGGTCACCGTAAACATAAAATCGGCGTCAATGGCGTAGGTTCTGGAAAAACGCAGGCCCTTGCCGTTGTCCCAGCTCATTGTTACCGGGCTATCCTCGGTAAGAACGTCGCGGTCGGCTTTCCACAAGGTTTCGGGGCCGGGCGCGTCGACGCCGGCCCCGGCGACCCAACCGAACTGGGCGTAGTAGGCCTTGCTTGATCCTTGCGGAGTAAGAACAACGATCTCGGGGCTGGAGGGGGCCAGGTCCTCATGGTAATCGGCAAGGGTAAGGTCATCAATTCTAGCGCCGGCGAGGGCGATTGACCCATGTAGCCGCGATGATTTGATGGAAACTCTTTGACCGGCGGCAAGCAGCGCCTCGCGGCTTTTTTCGACTGCCGGCTCCCGGATCGGCGAAGCAACGCCGGGAGTCGGCGGCACTTGGTCCTCCTTGGAGGATTGCGGGGCTTTGGAGGCGGGCGCTTCCGCTTTCTGTTCACTTTGCGGCGCGGTTTCGACAGGCGCCGGCGCATGGCGGGCGCCGTAATAGATTTCAAATCCGAACAGGATCACGACGGAAAGAACAATCGCCAGAACAATATTGCGGTAATCAATCATGAATCATGCCCGCCCGGACGCTCTGGAACCGGATCGAAGCCGGAACCGCCCCACGGATGGCAGCGCCCGATGCGCTTGAGCGCCAGCCGGCTCCCCCGCAACCCGCCGAAACGATCAACGGCGTCAAGGGCATATTGGGAACAGGTGGGATGATAACGGCAGCTTCCCGGCAGCACCGGCGACACCAGCAACTGGTATCCCCTGATCAGCCACCAAACAGATATTTTCAGCGCCTTCATACCACCCCCGCCTCAGTTCTCTCCAACTTAACGATAGGCATTCAATCGCTTCAAAGCCGTCTCTAAATCGTTCAGCAGCGCGGCGAACGGCCTATCTAAGGTGGCGGTTCGTCCGATAACCACGAAATCATGCCCGTTTTCGGCATGATCCGAAATAACCTGTTCGACGGCGGCGCGCAGACGGCGCCGCGCCCGATTGCGCTTTACCGCGTTGCCCACCTTTCGGCTGACCGTCAACCCGACGCGAACCGGAGATACTTCGGCGTTTTCTCCTTCGCCATGATCATGACGCCTGGCCTGAAGGATCAGACCGGGAGTAACCCATTTGCGTCCGGCGCCGGCTACGCGGAGGAATTCCGGTCGGTTCTTCAGTCGTTTGACAACGAAGGACACAGCCGACTCAGGCGGAAAGACGCTTGCGTCCCTTTGCCCGCCGGCCGGCCAGAACTTTGCGGCCGCCGACTGTCGACATACGGCTGCGGAAACCATGCCGGCGCTTGCGAACGAAGTTGCTCGGCTGAAAAGTGCGTTTCACGGGTTAACTCCTAAGGAAATTCAAGGTCCGCTGTATACGGTCTTGCCTCGGCGAAGTCAACGCCGCGAAGTGTTTTAACGCCATAATGAGATTTTCACCTTACGGCGGCAAAAGGAACATCTTAAGATCATTGTTGGAACTATGCCGTTTTAACCAGCAAGGAAAGAAACAACCGTGTCGGAAAAAGTCCCCCTGCCCACGGTAAAAACGATCTCTTTGCGGCGCTTGCTGCCGGTGGTCGTTTTGGCGGCGGGGGCCGTGCTGTTTTTCGCCTTGGGTCTCCACAAATTGCTGACTTTCGAGGCCTTGCGTGAGCACCGTGACCTGCTTATCGGCTGGGTCAAGAACCATAATGTGTCGGCCATCGCCGCTTATATCGCCGGGTACGCCGTCGCGGTCGTTTTCCTGCCGCCGTCGGGAACGGTGATTACCCTGGCCGGCGGTTTTATCTTCGGAGCGGTTGTCGCAACCGTCTCGGTGATGATCGGGGCGACTATCGGGGCGACGGCGCTGTTTCTGGTCGTCAGATATTCCGCCCGTGACTTGGCGCGCAAGCTGGACGAGTCCGTCCTGCAAAAAATGGCGTCCGGGTTCCGCCGAGACGAGATGAGCTACATGCTGTTTCTTCGGCTGATTCCGCTGTTTCCGTTCTGGCTGGTCAATATCGCTCCGGCGTTTCTCGGCGTGCGCCTGCGCACCTTTGTGATCGGCACCTTTATCGGCATTATTCCCGGCGTTATCGTCTACGCCGTTGTCGGCGCCGGCCTCGGCGACGTCTTTGACGCTAATGAGGAGTTTTCCTTGGCCGGAGTGATGACGCCTGAAATCATCGCCGGTCTGGTCGGTCTGGCGGCGTTGTCGCTGGCCCCCGTCGCTTACAGGAAATACAAAACCAAATCCTAATCCAGTTGCAGCGTCAGCGCCTTCAGGTAGGCGGATTCGGGCAGATTGGGATGCACGGGGTGATCCGCCGCCGCCCCGGAGGAGCGGATAATGCGCCCCGAGCGTTCGGCCCTGGCGATGCCTATCGCTATCTCTTTGGCGAAAGTTTCGGCATCGACGTTATGAGAGCATGAGGCGATAAACAGGAACCCTCCCGGTTCGACCAGTTCCGCCGCCATTCGCGCCAGTTTCCGGTACCCTTTAAGGCCAGACTTCAGGTCTTTGCGGGACTTGACGAAGGCGGGCGGGTCGGCGCTCACCACGCCGAAGCGTTCGCCGGCCCCGGCCAGACGTTCCAGTTCAGTGAAGGCGTCGGCGCGTACGAATGAGCAGCGATGGTCAACGCCGTTCAGCCGGGCGGCCTTTTCGGCCAAGGCGATGGCGCCAGCCGAGCTGTCCACGGCAATTACCTCGCGGGCGCCGGCGGCGGCGGCGGAAACGGCGAAGCCGCCGCCGTAACAGAAGATATCCAGCATGCGGACGTCCCGGCACAAGCCGGCGACGAAGGCGTGGTTGTCACGTTGGTCGTAGAACCACCCCGTTTTTTGCCCTTCGAGCAGATCGGCAAGGAAGATCACCCCCCCTTCGTGGACTTCAACCGGCCCCTCGACGGTCCCCTTGGCGACGCGGACGTAGCTGTCCAGGCTTTCCAGCTTGCGGAAGGCGCCGTTGTTGTTAATTACCACAACCTTGGCGGCGCAAACCTCGTCGATGGCGGCCGGCACATCATCCAGCATCCGCTCCATGCCGGCGGTGGAGGTCTGAACGCTGAACGCATCGCCGAAGCGATCCACCACCAGCCCCGGCAGCCCGTCGGCCTCGCCGTGAACCAGCCGATAGTAAGGCTTCGGGAACAGCCGTCGGCGCAGATCAAGCGCCCGCTTTAATCGTCCGGCGATGAAGGGTCGGTCCACCGTTACCTTCGCGTCGTCGGTCATCATCCGAAAGCAGATCAGGCAACGCGGGTTGAAAGCGCCGACGCCCAGGGGTTTGCCGTCAGCCCGGCAAAGTATGACCGGGGTTCCCGGCTCCAGCGCCTTGGCCTCATCGTTCATCCGCACTTCATTGGAATAAACCCATGGGTGGCCGGAGGCGATCCGTCGTTCCTGGCCCGGCAGCAGAAATATGCGGGGGAGATCGGATGAAGAGCAAGCCATCAATCGCCCTGCGCCGCGCCTTCAAGGCGTTTATCAGCGGCTCCGGCGAGGCCTTCCCTGGAGGCGGTGACGGCGTGCAGGCCGCTGACCAGCGGATTAATTCGGACTTCATGTCCCATTTCTGTAAGAGCTTTTTTCATCGCTTCCAGTGCGGTTCCCTGTTCCAGTTCGACGGCGCCGTTAAGGTTGGTAAAGTTGGGCAGATCGACGGCTTGCCTGATGTTCAGGCGCCAGTCAAGCGCGGCGATCAGCGTCTTGGCCACATAGCTGATGATATGCGGGCCGCCGGGCGAGCCTACGGCCATAACCACCCGTCCGTCGCCGTCAAAGACCATAGTCGGCGCCATGGAACTGCGGGGACGCTTGCCCGGCTCCGCCCGGTTGGCGATTTGGACGCCGTCCTCAATCGGGGAGAACGAGAAATCGGTTAATTGGTTGTTGAGCAAAAAGCCGCGCACCATCAGCCGTGATCCGAACATATCCTCGATGCTGGAGGTCAATGAAACGGCGTTTCCGTCACTGTCGACAACGCTGAGGTGGGTAGTTGATACGCCCTCGGAGGAGTCGTCCGGCGCCGGGCGAAGCCCGGAAGAAGCGCCCGGCATTCCCGGCATTGCCTTGCCCATGCTTTTGGTTTTTGAAATCTCGGCGGCCCGCGAGTCAAGATATCCGGGATCGAGCATGCCGGAAACAGGCACCGGGATGAAGGCGGGATCGGCTATGTAGGTGGAGCGGTCGGCGAACGCCAGCCGCCCGGCCTCGATCATCAGATGGACGGCCGGCAGGGCAGGAGCGCCCGCCTCGGGTTTCAGCGCCGCCATGTCAAACTTTTGCAGGATGCCGAGAATCTGCAAGGTGGCGATTCCTCCCGATGACGGCGGTCCCATGCCGCAAACCATCCACACGCGGTAGAAAAGACAGGTCGGGTCGCGTTTTATCGCCTTGTAGGAAGCAAGGTCGGCGGTTTTCATGCTGCCGTTATTTTTACCGGCTTTACGCACGGTGGCGACGATGTCATCGGCGATGCCGCCGTTATAGAAGGCGTCGGCGCCGCCGGTGGAAATCAGGCGGAAGGTCTCGGCCAACTGCTTGTTGACCAGTTTGCTTCCCTCCGGCTTGGCTTTTCCGTCTTTGGTCAGGAAATAGGCGGCGGCTTCCGGGAAGTCCTTGATGTGCGCGGTGCCGTCAATCATCGCATTCAGGCGCTTGGACACCGTGAAGCCTTCCGTGGCCAGTTTGATCGCCGGTTCAAACAGTTGCTTCCAGGGTAGCTTGCCGTGTTCCTTGTGGGCCGTCTCCAGCATCCTCAGCAGCCCCGGCACGCCGACGGAAAGGCCGCCGGCGACGACATCGTTGAATTTCCTCGGCCGGCCCTGTCCGTCGAGAAACATATAGGGGGTGGCCGAGGCCGGCGCCGTTTCGCGCCCGTCGTAGGAGGCGATCTCGCCGGACTTGGCGGCGAAATGGATCATGAACCCGCCGCCGCCGATCCCCGATGATTGAGGCTCCACCAGATTCAGTACCATCCCGGCGGCGATGGCGGCGTCAACGGCGGAGCCGCCCTCGCGCAGCATTTTCAGGCCCGCCTCGGTGGCCAGCGGATTGGCGGTGGAAATCATCTGCCGCGCGGCGCGAACCGGCTCCGCCGGTTTGACGGCTTCAGCTTCTATTTTCACTACGTCCGCTTTCTCAGACGATGTCTGGCAACCGGCCATTATAGCCGGCATGGCCAAGGCCATGATCGTCTTCGCCGCGTACTTCATAGTAGCGTCTCCGGGTGAATTTTTCGTAATGTACTCCGTGACGGCGCAGAAGTGGATATGTTATTAGCGGTAATCAGGGCCAAGACTCATTAAATCCATGAATTCTGCGCGAAGCAGAAAAGGCGACCCGGCTATGAGAAGGCCGAAAAGCGTAGTATTTGCTACGGTTGAGGCCTTTGAAGACGTCCGGTCGCCTTTTCTGCCGCGCCCGAGAAGGGTGACATCAGAATGGCCGAATGGACGGCGGAAAATCGGCTCGCCGGGGGCCTTCAAGCCCGCCTTCGCCGATTCTCCTTGTCCCTCAGTCATTTTGATGTCACAGAATTTCATGAATTTAATGAGTTTTGGCCCTGGTAGTCTTGGAGAAAATATCTTGAGCGCAACCGGCGACAGGCGGGCGGTCACTATCACCGACATCAAGGGGCGCAAGGGTTCCGGCCCCATTGTCTGTCTTACCGCCTATACAAGTCTTACGGCGACGTTGCTGGACGAGCATGTTGACCTGTTGCTGGTAGGCGACTCGCTGGGCATGGTGCTGTACGGCATGGCCTCCACCGTCGGCGTTACTCTGGAAATGATGATCGCCCACGGTCAAGCGGTGATGCGCGGCGCGAAGAAGGCTTGCGTCATCGTCGATATGCCCTTTGGTTCCTATCAGGAATCCCCGGAAGCCGCTTTCCGCTCGTGCGCCCGCGTAATGAAAGAGGTCGGCTGCGCCGGCGTCAAGCTGGAAGGCGGTGTCGAGATGGCCCCCACCATCAGCTTTTTGACCAAGCGCGGCATTCCGGTGATGGGACATGTGGGGTTGCTTCCCCAATCCGTTAACATCATCGGGGGCTATCGGCCCCGTGGCCGCGATAAAAAAGAGGCGGCGGCAATTCTCGCCGACGCCGAAGCGGTGGCCGACGCCGGAGCCTTCGCCATGGTCATTGAAGGCACGATGGAGCCGTTGGCCCGCAAGATCACCAGGACCGTCGCCATCCCCACCATCGGCATCGGCGCTTCGCCGGCTTGCGACGGCCAGATTCTGGTCACCGAGGACCTAGTCGGTTTGTTCAGCGAGTTTCGCCCCAGGTTCGTCAAGCGTTACGGCGAACTGGGCCTGATGATCGCCGACGCCGCCAAGGCCTACGCAGACGATGTGCGCGCCGGTCGTTTCCCGACGTTGGACCACTGTTTTCAGGCCAAATCCGGCAAGGACGGCGATGGCGATTGACATCGTCCGCACGGTCAAAGACCTGCGGGACCGCGTTCACGCATGGCGCGGCGAGGGCCTCGCCGTCGGTCTGGTTCCGACCATGGGCGGCCTGCACGAGGGCCACCTGTCGCTGGTTCGTCTGTCGCTGAAAAAGACCGAGCGCACCATCGTTACGATTTTCGTTAACCCCAAACAGTTCAGCGAAGGCGAAGACTTTGCCGTCTACCCCCGCCATGAGGACGCCGACGCCGCCCTGTTGACCGGCGCCGGCGCTCACCTGTTGTTCGCCCCGACCACGCAAGAGATGTATGCCGACGGTTACGCAAGCTGCGTCTCGGTTCCCGGCATCGGCGCCATACTGGAAGGCGAGCATCGCCCCGGCTTCTTTACCGGCGTCGCCACCGTGGTCGCCAAGCTTTTGCTACAGGCATTGCCCGACTCCGCTTTCTTCGGCGAAAAGGATTACCAGCAGCTTTTGGTCATCAGGCGCATGGTCGACGATTTGAATATCCCGGTAGCCATCCGCTCCGGCCCGACGGTGCGCGAGGCCGACGGCCTGGCTATGTCGTCCCGCAATGCTTACCTGACGGCGAAAGAGCGCCTGATCGCTCCCGCCCTGTACGCCGTCCTGACCTCTGTCGCCGGCAACGTAGCGGACGGGGCGGCTATTGACGACCAGACCGCTCTTGGCCGCCTACGGCTTATCGAGGCGGGGTTTGCCGCCGTTGATTACCTTGAGGTCCGCGACGCCGAAACCCTGGCCGCCGCCGAAGTTCCCGGCCACCCGGCTCGGGCGCTGGCCGCCGTTCGCCTGGGCAAGACCCGTCTTATCGATAACGTCGCCCTATAATGCCGGCGGCCGCTCAATCCTGATGCGCTTTGAACCCCAGGGCCAGGGATAAAGCGATATTCGGGCTGGCCGGATTGACGGTGATCTTCCGGCGGGCCGGATCGACGACAATATCCATGTCCTCAAGGGGAATTGCGCCCAGCAGGACCTGATCTCCGAGAATAAGAGCGCCGGTCAGGCAATGGCGACCGAAGACCTCGATTTGAATCGGCCCGGCGTAATCAACCAGATGAGATTTGCCGTCCGCCGTTTTTGCCTCGCGTTGCTCAACGATCTTAAGGCCAAGCTGCACGGCAACGTGCTCAGGGATGCAAAGGTGCAAAGCGCCCGTATCCACGACCGCCTTGGCGTTGATCTCTTCGAGATCGGGGCGGGACGGGTTGGACAGTCTCAGGTCGGCGTAGATGATGCCCATCGGAGTTCAGCCTCCTTGATATCGCCTTATTCTCGCATTTTCCCGCCCCGCCGGTCAACCGGCGCTGTCTTTGCGGGGTCATGTTCCGCCCAGAATTTCCCAATGTTTTACTGCGTGTCCGTCTAACGCGAAGAGAAAACCTTCCCTAAGGCGACGTCTATAAAAAGTCGGATCATAGCTGCGAGGGTAAGTTTCTGTTTCCCGGTTATGGAGCCAGCTTCTTCAGTTCGCGCAGGTGGGAGAGCAGACCGGGAATGTCATCTTGAACGATGCTCCACAAAGTGTCGTTGTCAATGCCGAGATAGCCGTGAATCAGCCGGTTGCGGGTAGCGATGATCTGTCGCCAGGGAATTGAGGTGGCGGCGTCACGCACGGACTGGGGGATGTGAGTGGCGGCTTCGCCGATCAGTTCCAGGTTGCGGATGGTGGCGTCGTAAGATTTGCAATCGGCCTCGAACCCGGCTTGATCCAGTTTCCTGGTGTAGGCAATAACCTTCTCGGCGCAAGTAATCATGTCGTCCAGGAAGAATCGCCATTCTCGTTCCGGCGTTTTCGGCTTTGAATCAGACATGAATGGCTTCCCGCTCAATACGGGGGCGCAATTCCGGGCGCAGGGCCTTTTCCGTCACCAAGTCCACCGGGCGACCAAAAATATCTTCCAGATAGAATTGCACACCGAAATAGCGGACTGACGTGGCCGGTCCGTCGAAGTCCACCAAGATATCCATGTCGCTGTCGTCGCGTCCGGCATCCCGCGCCAGCGATCCGAACAAGGCCAGACGGGTGACGCCAAACTGTCGAGCCAACTCGCCCTTGTGCCTCGCCAGCAGTTCCAATACCCGTGATCGATTCATGGTTTCTACAGCCATGGTTGACACCATAAGCCGAAATGACCTTGCCGTCAAAGAAAGCCGCCGGGGCTTAGGTCATTCGCATCTTGAGGTAGCCGAGGGCGGCGGTTATCAGTTCCGCCGGGCGGTAGCGTTTGCGGATCGAGCAGGCATCGCAAATATCATGGTCGATGGAGCTTTTCTCACGAAGCCTCAAGGCGTCGCGCAGACTCATATCGGCAACGTGGCCGAGCGGGCGGCTGTGGGCGATATCATTGAAGCAATACATATACTCGCCAAGGGCCGAGATCAGAAAATCCGTATTGCGGGGGATGCACTTGTAGCGATTGAACAGCCATTGGGCCGCTATCTCGCGGGCGCTGGGCACAAAATCAAGCTCCTGGCTGTGCAGATCAAAGTCGCGGATAATGCCCCTCAGGTCCTTGTAGCTTTGCGTGGCGTCGTGAAACGTCCCGGCGCGGTCATACAGCGACGGCGACATGGTAAGGTTCTTGATTCCAAGCCCGTGCAGCCATTTTATGGTCGTGGGCAGGGTTGCCAGACATTCGGGCATCGGCGTCAGGCTGATGGCCAGTTTGGTTTTTTTCAGGCGCCGGACGGCAAGGGCGATGTTGTCCATGACCAGCTCACAGTCAAGGTTAACGTGAACGCGCTCATAGATTTCGCGGGTGGTGCTGGAAAAAGAGATAATCAATGTGCCGACGACGCCGTCCAGCAGGTCCAGCCTGTCGGCGTCCAGCAGTTGGCCGTTGCTCACCATGTCGAAATTCAGGGGGTGCTCGCGGACCATGCCGATGAATTCTTCAAAGCGGGGGTGAGTGGTCGGTTCGCCGTAGCCGGCGATCACCGCGCGAAACGCCTCGGCGGGAGAAAGCCGGTCAAGAACCTGCCTGAAAGTGCCGATATCCATCACCAGCAAGTCGGGGATTTTGTCGCGTGGACACATCACGCAGGCGGCATTGCACTTGCTGGTCCACTCAATGTTGACGGCGATGCGATACTTGGCCATGGCCCTGGGCTTATTCCGGCGCCGGGATGAGGCGCGGAACGTATTTCGAGCAGTTGGGAACCACCAGTTCGATATCGACGGTCACCACCCTTGGGGCGTCGGTAAAAAGGGCCAAAATATCACCCTTGTCGTGGATGGCGGCGCGTCCGTTGACGCGCAGGCGGGAGCCGTCATTAAAGTCGATGAAAAGAATCCCGACCTGGGGATTTTCCAGGATATTGCCGAGGCTCATGAAAGCGCCGTTGCCGTTAAAATCGGCAAAAGCCATGCGATCCGGCGCCGACATGCGAATCAGTCCCGGCCCGCCGCCCTTGAACGAGCAGTCGCAACGGCCTTGTTTGTCGCCGGTGGCCAGAAAAAAGAAAGGCGCTGATTCGATGCGCTGATGCAGTTTCTCGGGGATGGCGTTCCACAACAGCCTGTTGACTCGCGCCTCGTCCCAGATGGCGGGGTCGCCCCAGGTTTTCTGGGCGCGCAGTTCGCCTTCGTGGAATATTTTCCGTTGCGTCGGGTCGTTCGCCATATGCGCCTATTTGATGGCCTGTTTATTGAGTCTCGCTTCCAGCACCTTTGCCGTGTTTTCAAGCTTGCCGGTGCGGTCGGCGAGAAATTCGACGAATTTGTCCATGTCGCCGCCTTGCGCGCCCATCACGGAAGTGAACTCGGAACGGTGAGAAATGATAAGGCTTACATGATCGACCATAAGGTCAACAATTTTCAGGCCGTTACTGCCCTTGCGAACGGTGAAGCCGAGCGCAACGTCCTTGTTTTCCTTGTGGGGGATATGAATCAGGGTATCGACGGAAGCTTCGTTGTCCTTGCCCATTGTGACCTTGACGACGTTCAGTTTAACATTTTCAACAATCCAGGACTTGGCGGCGTAGTTGGCGACGATATAAGTCTCGAATTGGTCAAGGTAACGCTTCTGTTGTTCCTTGGTCGCCTGATCCCAGAAACGCCCGATTACGAATTTGGCGATTCCGTTAAGGGCGAATGATTCGGTCAGCAGCTTGCGAAACCTGGCGTAACGCTCTTCACGATTTTCCACTCCGAATGTTCGGATGGCTTCGTTTCCCTTTATTTCGATGAACAGGCGTGCTTCCTCGCTGATGTCCGCCGCCTGCGCCGGCCGACCGATCAAGGATGCGGCAAGAACGCCGACGCACAGAACCGAAAGTAAAAGCCGTTTGCCGGTCATCTGTGGTTGTCTCCTGATCTTTCGGGATTAGAGCATTTAAAGATTGATTAGAATCGGCTGCGCCGGAGGTATTTTTTGGCGCGGGCAGGAAAAGGGCGTAGCGCGTAGCGGCCACTACGGGCAAGCCCTTTGACAAACCCGCGCCGAAAAAGACCCCGGCCCTTCGGGTTGCGCCTTGGCGGACGCCCGCTTCGTTGCGCCGTTCGACCGATGCTTTTGCATCGCTCTTCACGGCGCGCCTGGCGGATCGCCTCGCCAATGCGCAACGCAGATGATCCTAATCAATCTTTAAGTGCTCTACCCCCGCCAACTGGAAAATAAGATTTGAATCGATAACGCCGGGAAACAGGCGTTGCACCAGAACGAAAATACGCTCCGGCCCCATCGGATATACCGAGCGTTTATCCTTCTCGATGCCGGCGACGATGCTCTTGGCGACTTTCTCCGGGGTATCAAAAGCCATATTGAACGGCGCAATCAGATGCTCGAATTTCCTGGAAGCGGGCGTTCTGGTCGCTCGCGGCGCCACATAGGTGACGCCGATGTCCTTGACGTGAAATTCCCGCCGCAAGGCGTCGGAGAATCCCCTGATGCCGAACTTGGTGGCGGAATAGGCGGCGAACAACGGGAAAGCGATATCGCCGAACATGGAACCGATATTGACCACCCTTGACGGGGCCGATGATTCAAGCAGGTCGGCAAGGTCGCGCACCAGCGCCATCGGCGCCACCAGATTAACGTCCGTCATCAGGCGAAGAGCTTCATCGGAAGTCCGGGTGATCGGCTCAACATTGATGGCTCCGGCATTGTTGATAAGCAGGTTCAGGCGACCGAAATTCTGCGTAACGGCTTGAACCATGGCGGCGCGATCATTGACATTGGTGACATCGGCCACAATCGGGACGGCCTTGGCCGGGTCATCGAGCATAGACATGGTTTCCTCCAGACCTTCCCGCCGAAGGTCGGCAAGGATCAGCCGCGCTCCTTTAGCCGCCAGGGCGACGGCCAGCGCTTGGCCTATGCCGGAACCGGCGCCGGTGAGAAGCGTACACGCGCCTTCAAGCCTCATAGGAATTCTCCTTCGTCATGGACACAGATCCCCGGCAAAATGTTCGGCAATATTCTTTCGGCGCGGCTGGCCGTTCATGGTCAGCAGTTCATTGTCCCGCAACGATTCCTCGCCGGTAATGATGTGACGTCCGGGACGGGCATATTCGGGGGCCTCCGCACAAAGACTTGTCAGCAGACCGGATACTTCTTCGTCGTTGATTTTCGCAAACCAGTCGGCGCCCGCCGGAGACGGCGCCACAATCGCCGTCAGAGTCGAATGTCCGTGGCCGGTGACAATGCACCGGCTGATCCTTGGGTCGGCGAGGATCAATCCTTCGATCCATTCCGGGCTGACGTTTCGTCCGGCGGAGGTTACCAGGACATTGTCTTTTCGTCCGTGGATGGTCAGGAACCCGTTGCCGTCAAGGCTGCCGAGGTCGCCCGTGCGCCACTTGTCGGCGGGTTTCGGGCCGTGAAGGTAGCCGTCCATCACCGTCGGCCCGGCGACGACGATCTCCCCGTCCTCAATGGTTACCTTTACCCCGCTGATCGGAACGCCGACCGTGCCGGCGATCCGGCCTTGCGGACGGTTCATGGCGACGACCGAGCAACATTCCGACAAGCCGTATCCCTCGTGTACGGGAATGCCTCGACGCCATGCCGCCTCAGCCAGGGCCGGAGGAACCGGAGCGCCGCCGACCGCTACCAATCTCAATGATGCCGGGGCCTTTTTAGCGCTCGCCGTCAGTCCTATGGTCCAGACTTTCAGCAAATCAGGCGTCAGCACGCTGACGGTCGGCCGGAAACGCTCGGTCGCTTCGATCAGGGGGGCGGGGTCGCCCTTGGCGCAGGAGGCTGCCGCTTCTTTGGCGATATAAACCGGAGCGCCGGCCAGCAACGGAGCGCATATGCCGCAGATTCGCTCCAGCAGCAGGGAAAACGGCAGAACCGAAAGGTAGCGGTCCTCTTGCGTCGCGGTTACGGCTTGAGAAATCGCGGCGGCGCTCCGGTTGATTTGCCGTTCTCCCAGACGCACTCCCTTCGGTTGTCCGGTGGCGCCGGAAGTATAAATTATGCAGCCGGAAGGTTGGGCCGCCTCGACATCAAGCGGAGCGCTTTCCAGGTCGATCAGGCCGTAGGGAACTCCCATCGCCGAGACGGTTTTTACTAACGGCGGGATGGTGAGAATGTATCCTACTTTTGCGTCCTTGATGATGTGCGCCAGTTGTTGCGGCGAGAAAAAGACCGGCAACGGAACGACGGTTTTTCCCGCATGGCTCAAAGCCAGATCGGCGATGATCCATTCAATGCAGTTGGGAGCGAAGATTCCTATTACCTGACGAAGACCGGCGACTCTTCGGCCAAGCCCTCCGGCAAATCCGCACAGTTCCCGATAGGTCAGGGTTCGTTCGTCTTCAACCAGCGCCGTAGCGTCAGGGCGATGCCTGACATGCTCGCCGAGGGCTTTCAGCACATCAAGCAAGGGCGGCCGCCCCCTCCGCCCGGTTGCCGCCGGAACCGAGAAGAACCATGTCGTCATGGATCGCCACTACCCTGGGGTCCGTGGCGTAGTAGGCGCCCCACTCGTCCGGATTGGGAACCTTGCTGATGTCGGCGGGGGCCATGTCCAGGACCGGAATTCCTGTCCGCCGCAGAGTCGTCCGCAAGCGGTCGGTCGCCGTAAAGAATGCCCAGGCGATTCCCTTTTCACGGCACATCTTTACGATATGTCGGATCAGAACCAGGGACATGCCCGCCTTGCGCCCGGCGAGGCAGGTAACTTCGGCGACCTGTTCGCGGATAACCGGCCGCTTCCATATATCGCTGAGCGCGTCTTCGATGGAGCCTTGCAGATAGCGCTCGGAGAAGAACGAATCATCGGCGAAGCGCAGACCGGCGGCGCAGACGACTTCTCCATTTTCATCGCGAAGGGCGACCAGCGTATTGGGGAACTCCCTCAGCACGGCGCCGTATTCCCGATGATAAACTTCGCGGATTTGTTCCTCGGCGGCGGCCCGCAGAGGGTGATCACGATCCATGGCGACAAAAAACATGATTGCCCGAAGCTCTTTTACAAAAGAACATACAAAATTTCGGATTTATCTTCGCCCTTGAAGCGGACCTGAACCAGCGTTCCCGCCTTGTCGAACCAAAGCTCGCGCTCCAGCTCGCCGTTGATCACATAATGGCGGGCGGCGACAGATGCGCCCTTCACCGTGACCGATTCATCGCCAAGGTCATCCACCGTCACTTTCATATGTTTGCCGTGCAGCGTATTCAGCAGGACGTTATGCTTGACGATCTCCGGGTTCCACAGGCTGGCGGGCATGATGCCGACCGGCGTTTTGTGAACTTCGCCGTTACCGTTGACCACCAACTGATCGCCTTCCGCCTGCGCCTTCAGCACATGGTTTGTGCCGTCGTCATTGCTGACGGTGGAGGTAACCAATAAATTGCCGTTGTTCCAGCCTTCGACGCCCTTGTGTTCGAATCGGTAAACGGTGATGAACGCCAGCTTCACGGCCACATCGGTCACGATGTCTACATTCAAAACGTCGCCGTTTTGTCTGAACTTCATGACGTGCGTGCCGATGGCGTCGCCTTCGCGCATTACGGTAAAGTTTAAATCATGAGGAGGAGGCAGACTCGCGGCAGGGGCCTTTGAAGCGAAACCGAACATGGCCGAAGCAAGAAGACAAACTGAAAGTATTGTGCGTTTATTCATGTTTAACTCCACAGACGATCCGATATCCGGCGGCGTTGATAAATCAGGCAAGATGAATGGCCGCTTAACAAAGGCCGGAATTGCGCCGGGCCGGGAGTATCCGTTATAAGCAAGGCGTCATGTCCATCAGGAAGCCCGAAGATTTCTACGAAAATTACGCCGGGTTCAAGGCCTATGAGCGGCAAGCCCTTCGTCCCAAGCATATTCGCTGGTATGACCGGGAGTTCTGGCTGCCGACCCGTTGTGATGCCTCCATGTCGGTTCTTGAGATCGGCTGCGGCGCCGGACATTTTCTCTCTTATCTGCGACACAAGGGCGTCACGAGGTTCACCGGCGTCGATCTCGACCCGAAAGTCGTTGAGTTCCTGGCGCCGGAAATCGCCGCTCATGTTCGCATCGCCGACATTCGGGAGGTCATCGCCGGCCATGATCCGGCCTCGCCCTTTGACCGCATCGCGATGCTTGACGCGCTGGAACATTTTTCGCCGTTCGAGGCGGTGAGGCTGTTGCAAAGCCTCAAGAGCATTTTGGCCGAGGACGGCCTGATCAACATCAGGGTTCCCAACCTGTCCTCGCCGTGGGGGCTTTCGCACCAGTACGGCGATCTGACCCACAAGGCCGCCTACACGCAAGACAGCCTCGCGCAGTTGGCGCAGGCTTCGGGATATGAGGCCGTCGCATTTCTGCCCCAGAAAAGAGGCAGCCCGTCCAAGCGGATTGTCGAGGATATTTTTCATGGCGTTCTGTCCCGGCTTCTGACCGAAGCCCCCGCTATCTGGAGCGCCAATTTCATCGGCGTCATCAAGCCATGCCCGACTCCGAACCGATAGATTTCTACGCCTCCGGGGCGACGAGCCGAACCTACGTTGCGCCTGTGGTCAAGCGTAAGCATCGCCGTCAGTTCGATGACATATTCTGGCGACCGGCCGAGTGCCGGAGCGATATGTCTTTTCTTGAAATCGGCTGCGGCAGCGGGCTTTTTCTGGCCTACCTCAAGGAAAAGGGGGCAAGGGATGTCGTCGGCGTCGATCAGGAAAAAAGAGTGAAGGATTACATGCCGCCCGATCTGGCGGCGCATGTCCTTACGACTACCGTTGATGATTATCTTTGTTCAAAGCCGGAGCGGACATTTCACCGCGTCGCCATGTTTGACGTTTTTGAACACTTCCCGCCGGAAGAAGGCGTCGCCCTTCTTGAACGGCTGCGCCGTTTCCTGACGCCGGACGGCAGGATCGTCATCCGGGTTCCGAACATGTCTTCGCCGTGGGGGCCGCGCCATCATTTCGGCGATCTCACCCATCGGGCGGCCTATACCCCCGACAGCCTTCGCCAGGCGGCGGCGGCGGCCGGATATGAACTTGTCCAAAGCCTTCCCGTCAGGCGCGGAAGAACATTGCAGCGTTTCCTGCAACGCCCCGTCGAGAAACTCGCCGGCCTTGTGCTGACGGAAAGCCCAAAAATATGGACGGCGACCTTCGTAGCGGTCCTCGCGCCCCGTTGTGCTTAGTTAGACCGCGTTCTTGAAGACTAATGGGATGCAATGTATTCCCTGAGCGCCTTGTTGATGGCCGTCTGGTATTTGTTGCTGTGGGCCTTGAACCAAGCCAACACGTCGGCGTCGAGACGGATAGTGACGGGTTCTTTGATCGGGCGGTAGAAGCGCCCTCTTTGCGCGTCGTTCCAATCGGCAACCTCGGGAATATCCGAAGTATCGATCTTGTCGTCAGGCGTGGCCGCCAGGGCGGCGAGTTCCTGCTTTTGCCGTTTAATCACCTTGCTCATAGCCAACCCTTTCCCGCTTACTCGCCTTGCGCGCCGAGATAATTCTTACGACCTCTCCGGCATCACTACCCCGATAGGTATGGGCCACCAGCAGCAGGACAACGCCGCCGACAAGGCCTATTGTCCGCCACCGTTCCTCATCGCCCTCAAAACGATCCTGTACGCTGATGTGCAGTGGATCGTCAAAAACCAACTTGGCCACCTCAAAGCTGACGCCATGCTTTGCCCGGTTTGCGATATCCTTGTCGTCATCCCACTCAATACGCATGGTCAGCTTCGCTTATTGTATGTACTCTATTGTACATACAGCGGTAGAGGCCGTCAACCCCAGGGATAGATACGCCTTAACAACACGCTTACCGCCGGGGTCATTTTCGGATATATTACCGGATAGATAGTTCGAGGAGGTTGCCGTGTCCGTTGCCCGGAAGAAAGCTGTCGCCTGCTACCGTCGCCGTTTGAAGCGGCATGGGATCATCCGCCTGGAAGTGCGGGTCCGCAAGGACGATGCCCCGCTGGTAAAGGGCGTGGTGAGCGCCCTTGCCGACCCCGACCGCGAAAGCGAGGCGCGCGCCTTGTTGCGTGAACGCTTCGGCGCCGGAAAGACGAAAGGATTAAAGGCATTGCTTGCCGCCGCGCCCTTTGACGGCATCGACCTTGAGCGCGAACACGGGTAATTATGTCCCCATAATTTAGTGTGAGCTAACCCCGGTTTTACGAACATCTTTAGAATGGGGTTATCCCGAAAGGGGGGCCGGGAGGGGTTGCGCCGGGAGGCGTTACGGCACATATCAGACGGAAATTCAGTTATCTCGGTTAAGGAGTTTTATCGACGTCATGAGCAAGGAAAAATTTACGTTTCAGGCGGAAGTCAGCAAGCTGCTGGAGATCGTCGCCGGTTCGCTTTACAGCCACAAGGAGATTTTTCTCCGCGAGTTGGCTTCCAACGCCTCGGATGCTTGCGACAAATTGCGCTACGCCGCCCTCACCGGACCGGAGTTGCTGGACGGCGGGGCCGATCTCGGGATCGAACTGTCCATCGACAAGAAAAAGCGCACCCTGACCATCTCTGATAACGGCATCGGCATGAATCATGACGATCTGGTGGATATGCTGGGCACCATCGCCCGCTCCGGCACCCAGGCTTTCATTGAACAGATCAAGGCCGGCGCCGAGTATGACAAGAAATCCAAGGACGGCATGGCCCTTATCGGGAAGTTCGGCGTCGGCTTTTACTCGTCGTTCATGGTGGCCGACACGGTGGAGGTTCTGACCCGCAAGGCGGGCGAGGACAAGGCCTGGCTGTGGACCTCGGACGGCAAGGGCGAATTCACCATCGACGCCGCCGAGCGCAAAACTCGCGGCGCCACCGTCACCTTGCACATGAAAAAAGGCGAAGACGAGTTTCTGGAGGAAATACGGCTTCAGACCATCATCAAGACTCATTCCGACCATATTCCGGTTCCTATCGTGCTTAAGGGCAAGGAGGGGGACAAGACGCTGAATACCGCCTCGGCCTTGTGGATGCGGGCTAAAAGCGACATCAGCGAAGATCAGTACAAGGAATTCTATCATCATGTCGGCCACACCTTTGACGATCCGTGGCTGACCATCCACAACGCGGTAGAGGGGGTGGTGTCCTACGCCAATCTGCTGTTTATTCCCTCGACCAGACCGTTTGACCTGTTTCAGTCCGACCGCAAGCAGCACGTCAAGCTTTACGTCAAGCGGGTGTTCATCACCGATGACTGCCAGGGGTTGCTGCCGTCTTATTTCCGTTTCCTGCGCGGCGTCGTCGACTCGGAAGACCTGACCCTCAACATCAGCCGCGAGATGCTCCAGCATGATCCCAAGCTGGCGAAGATTCGCTCCGGCCTGATCAAGCGCATCCTCGGCGAACTGAAGAAGAAGGCGGAGAAAAAGCCGGACGAATACGCCGAGTTCTGGGACAATTTCGGCGGCGTGTTCAAGGAAGGCATCTACGATGACTTTGAAAACCGCGACAGGATCATGGAACTCAGCCGCTTTCACTCCACCAACGGCGACGGGCCGGTGAGCCTGGAAGACTATGCGGGCCGCATCAAGGAAGGGCAGGACTCGATCTTTTATATCACCGGCGACGATCTGGAGCAGTTAAAGCAAAGTCCGCAACTGGAAGGGTTCAGGGACCGTGGGGTCGAGGTGCTGTTGCTTACCGACCCGGTTGACGAGTTCTGGATTTCAGCCGCCGTAAAATACAAGGAAAAGGCCTTCAAGTCGGCGACGCGCGGCGGCGCCGACCTGTCCAAGATCGCGGGCAAAAAAGCCGACGGCGACAAGGCCGATAAAGACGAGGACAAGACCGCCAAAAAGAATACGCCCGACATGGATAAGTTGATCGCCGCCTTCAAATCGGCGCTGGGCGAATCGGTCAAGGACGTGCGCGTCTCGGAACGTCTCACTGACAGCCCCGTCTGTCTGGTCGCCGCCGAAGGCGACATGGACATGCACCTGGAACGTATGCTGAAACAGCATCAGCAACTGGGCGCCGGCGTGACCTCCAGGCGTATCCTTGAGGTGAATCCCGGCCATCCGCTGATCGGGAAGCTGGCCGAACTGGCCGGCGCCGGCGACAGCAGTTCGTTGTCCGACGCCGCTCATCTGCTGCTGGATCAGGCGCGTATCGTCGAGGGCGAAACGGTGCCTGACGCCGCCGCTTTTTCAAAGCGCCTGGCCAAGGTCCTGGAGAAGGGGTTGATGTAGGCCGCTAAGATGATGACTCACGGCGCGCATCATAATTTGACTTTCGGGCTGATCGCCGATGCCTGGGCGCGGGAGGTCGCCGCTGCCCGCGACGAGGTTCTGCACCGCTTGCTTCAGGCGGCATGGATGGGCGAGTTTGAAGCCGGCGGCGAGAGCATGCTTTCCATCGTGCTGCCGGGTCACGCGCTGGAGCCGGGCGCGGCGGCGGGCGCTGACGGCGAAGTTCCCGACCTTGACGGCGCCGTCGCCCTGACCCGCAGGGGGCTGGTCCGGGTGCTGGAGTTGAAAGGCATATTGCCGCCGCTGCCTGCGCTGAGAGTCGAGGCTGACGAAGAAATGTTCGCCGCGCTGGCGGCCTTGCCTCCGGCCCAATTCGGCAATCTGGTGCGCATGGCTTATCTTGAAGCGATGATCGTCTCCAGGGACGATTTCGGCCGATGGTGCGACCGGCGGGAGTATGATCGGCCGGCGTTCTGGTTCACCGGGGAGGGGTAAACGAACATGGCTTTTGACCCATCAAGGGCATTCACCGAATCATCGGGAAAAACGGCGGCGATTCTCGGCATCGTCGCCTTATTGGCGGTGCTGGCGGCTTTCGCCGTCCGCATGTTCGGGTTTCAAAAGAAATTTCCCGGCCCGCCGCTGATGGGAGACAGAAACGGCGATGAGCCTGCGCCTTCAGGGGATAAGGACGAGTCGGCGTGACGTCAAAAGGCGAAAAATTATTTTTCGCGTAACCAATTGTTAAGGTTGTCGGTGGAAAGTAGGAGGCGTCAGGCATGCGGGTCCTGGGAAACCTACATATTGACGTCGCGGTAGCGACGTCCCTGACGCCTCCAGGAGCCGGCCAGGCCCCCTTTTGCACCGGAAAGCAGCTCTTTCACCGCGCTGCCCTTCGCCGAAGGCGTACCCTGGGCAGAGATTCACCTTCGGGCCTAAGCAGCCGCAGCCCACGCCTTTGAAGCCTCGTCGCCGGGGCGTCTTCCAGCGCAAACCGCCGAAACGGGAAACCATGATCGCCTACGGACATAAGTCCGAAATCGTGAATCTGAACGGTCCCCACAGGGGAGGAAACGACAAATTCACGAACAATCCGTCTCCCGAAGGAGACGCGGCCCCCCGCCCGGTAACCGAACCGGCGTCATGAGAGCAAAAGCCCCAATCAGCCCAATCGACCACCTTAAATCCAAAGTCCGCCCGGCGCAGGCGCCGACAAGACCCTGGAGCAACCAGCCCCCGCCAACGCGACAAAACCCGGAAGGATTCATTGCGTAACTGCAAGAACTCGTCACATCGACGCTTTCTTATGCAGGCTATATGCTGAGTATTTCAATATTGATTTTCAATAAAAAAATGCAGTTAAATAAACTTTTCTGTGTATAATTTTACTATATTTACACATTCAACCCACAAGTTATCCACACAACAATACACATTCTTAGAAGATATAGTGGGGGGCGCTTATGAAAAACCCTAATGTTGCTGCAAGGCTTCGGCGCGGGCGGCCGTCACCTGATCGGCGTCCCGGCCGAACAGTTCCTGAAGATGGTCGAACGCCCAACTGAATGAGCCGACGCCCAGCGTCATCGAGCGCAGGTCGACGATCAGGTCGTGCATTTCCGCCTGCGGCAGTTGCACGGCAACCTCGTCCCAGCCGTTCCAGCCGGGCTTGGCGTCAAAGCCGAGGATCTGGCCCCTTCGCCCGCTGACCAGACGCTGAACTTTGGAAGTGAACTCGTTGGGAAGGGATATATCCACCTTGAAGACGGGTTCCAGCAGCACCGGGCCGCATTTGGGCATGCCTTCGCGCATGGCCAACTGGGCGGCGGCTCTGAACGCCATGTCGGAGCTGTCGACCGTATGGTATTGGCCGTCGGTCAGTGTCACCGACAGGTCCACCACATGGAAGCCCAACGGGCCGCGCTTCATATAGTCGATTATTCCGGCCTCGATAGAGGAAAAGTAATTCCTGGGCACGGCGCCGCCGGAGATGGTTTCCTTGAACTGAAATCCCGAGCCGCGAGGCAACGGCTTGATGTCCACATGGATGTCGGCGAACTGGCCGTGACCGCCGCTTTGCTTCTTGTGGCGGGCATGTTGGGAGGTCGATTTGCTGATGGTTTCCTTGTAGGGAATCTGGGGGCGACGGGTGTTTACCTCCATGCGGACGCGGTTCTTCAGGCGGTCGATGGCGATCAGAAGATGCATCTCGCCCTGACCCCACAGCAGCAGCTCGTTGGTATCCTTGTTCATCTCACAGGACAGCGAGGGGTCTTCCTCCGTCAGCTTGGCCAGCGCCCCGCCGAGCTTGACCTCGTCGGCCCGGTTCACGGCGTGGACAGCCAGTGAAAACAGAGGCTTCAACGGCTCCGGCCAGCATTTCGTCCTGTTCTTGCCCGATATGGACAGCATGTCGCCGGTGGCGACATCTTCCATGCGGCCCAGCGCCGCGACCTCGCCGGCGCCGGCGACGGTTGTCTTGTCCTGCTTCTGGCCGAGCAGGCGATAAATGCCGCTGATGCGCGAGTCGCCGAGAGTCATGCCGTCGGACAATTCGCCGGTCAGGACGCGGACCAGCGACAGCTTTCCCGAGTGGCCGGCATGAACGGATTTGAATACCTGGGCCGTCGGCCCGCCGTCGGCGGCGTCAACGCCCAACCTCGCCGCCGCCCGCAATACTTCCGGCGTCTCATGGCGCAGCGCCTTGAGCAGGCGGCGCACGCCGTTATTCTGTTCGGCGGAGCCGAAAAATACCGGAACGATCAAGGCCTGCCGGAAGGCCTTGGACATGTAGCCGTAAGTTTCATCTTGCGAGGGGACATTTTCTTCCAGCAGGTCTTCCAGCAGCATGTCATCGAAGTTGGAAAGGGCCTCCAGCATGGTGGCGCGGGCCAGTTTAAGGTCGTCTTTCGAGGCGTCGGGAACGTCGATTTGCGCGGAAGTTTCCCCCGCCTTCCACCTGAAGGCCCGTTGCAGAACCATGTCGATATGGCCGGTGATCCTGTCGCCCTCGCGCATCGGGATGCAGCGCAACACCAGCGGACGACCGGACACCGTCTGCAAGGCTTTCAGCATCTCGCGGGCGCTGACCATCTCGTGGTCCATCTTGTTGATAAAGATGATGTGAGGAATGTTTCTGTCTTCGAGGAACTTCAACAGGGGCGACACGATCAGCACCTTGCCGGGGTCGGGTTCGCAGACAACAATCGCCGTGTCCGCCACCATCAGGGCATTGACGGCGTCCTGGGACAATTCGACGGAGCCGGGACAGTCGATGAATGTCCATTTGTCGCCTTTGTAGTCGGCGGAGGCGACGTTCAATTCGGTGCTTATCCGGCGGGCGCGGGCTTCCGGCGAGCCGTCGCCGACGGCATTGCCTTCCTTGACGCCGCCCCTGCGGTTAACGGCGCCGCAACGCACCATGATGCTTTCCAGCAGCGTCGTCTTGCCGCTGAGATAAGGCCCGACAATGGCCGCGCAACGCGGCGCCGATGGTGTTTTTTTATCCACGAGTCCCCCCCCTTCCGGGGATCAATTCCCCCATGCTGAGTATTTTACAGCACTACCGCCCGTGGGGCAAATGATCGGCTTTAACACCCCGGCTTTTTCGTTTGCCGGCCGCTCTTCAGGGCGGCGGCGTGACTTCCCCGCTCATAAAACACCACCCCCACGCGGTCAATGTGCGCTTTCAGGCCTTTATGTTTCAGGCTTTCGTAATGCGTCACGTCGAACAGGTAAGGGGTGGGCAGGTTGTCGAGCGCTTCGCGCAAGTCCGCCGAGCAGTCGGCAGGACTGCTGAAAGCCAGATCAATATCCGAACCACGTTCATGGTTGCCCCTGGCGCGTGAACCGTAAATTTTAGCCCAGATAATTTCGGGATATTGTCGCAGGCAATCTTTGATAGCCGCCAGCGTTTCCACGCTTAAACCGAACATCAGGTCAGCCTTGCGAGCAGATATTGATGAAGCTGTTCCAGCCCCGTCATGTAGCGTCGGCAAATATGGTCCACCGCTTCGAGCGCTCGGGCTTCGTCATAGGTGTGCGCCATCAGGTTGCGGTCTTCGAGCATGTCTATCCACAGTTGGCCATCGGCGATGATGTCATTGGCAAAAGCCTGCTTGATGACTTCCCGTGGCAGTTTAACCTCGACGCCGTTGTACTTGAGGTAGTCCTTCATGGTTTTCCATGACAGTTCAAACGTCATTTCAAACGCCTTGACAAGCGCCATCTGGAACAGGTCATTATCGGGCGCTTGCGCGTTGGCTTGTACGGCGCGCCGTAACCGTTGATAAGCCGATTGCAGATTGTCAAAGCGCTGCTTCCAGCGAATATCTTCCGTCATGGCAATCCTTATAGCATCGGCCTCAATCATTTACCCACGGCAGCCCCGGCGCTTTCCCCTCCTTACGAAGGAGGGGGCAGGGGAGGCTGCCGCCGGCGCCCCCTCTAACTCCCCCTTCGAAAGGGGGAGAATTTTTAGAGTCATTCTTTACGGCTGCCAATATTACAATAGTCGCCTGATTCTTGATAGCACAACCGCGCTCTGTTCATCCGGCGCGGCAATCTCGTTCATGACAGCTTCCCGCACGCCCTCTGAATGCGTGCGCAGGCCTCCTTCAGCGTTTCCGTCGCAATAGCGTAGGATATCCTGAAGTGGGGGGACAGGCCGAAGGCCGATCCCTGGACGGCGGCGACGCCCTCTGATTCCAGCAGGTAGGCGACGAAGTCATCATCGGTTTTGATTGCCTTGCCGTCTTGGGTCTTCTTGCCGATGACGCCGGCGCACGAGGGATAAACGTAGAATGCTCCCTCCGGCGTAGGGCATGACAGGCCCTCCGTTTGGTTCATCATGTCAACCACCAGATCGCGGCGTTCCTTGAATACGGCGTTGTGCTTGGCGACGAAGTTCTGGGGACCGTTGATGGCGGCGACGGCGGCGGCCTGGCTGATTGACGAGGTGTGAGTGGTGCTTTGCGACTGCACCGTGTTCATCGCCTCGATCAGCTTTACCGCTCCGGCGGCGTAACCGACCCGCCATCCTGTCATGCAATAGGTCTTGGAGACGCCGTTCAGGGTCAGGGTGCGTTCGTACAGGCGAGGCTCCACCTGGGCCGGGGTGACAAACCTGAAGTCGTCGTAGACGAGATGTTCGTATATGTCGTCGGTCATTATCCACACATGGGGATGGCGCAGCAGCACGTCGGTGATCGCCTTCATGTCGTTTTTTGAATACCCGGCGCCGGTGGGGTTGGACGGCGAGTTGATAATCAGCCACTTGGTTCTGGCGGTGATCGCCTTTTCCAGGTCTTCGGGCCGGAGCTTGAAGCCGTTTTCCGCCGGACACGCCACGATCACCGGCGTCCCTTCCGCCAGCAACGCGATGTCCGGGTACGACACCCAGTAGGGCGCCGGGATGATCACCTCGTCGCCGGGGTCAAGGGTGGCCATCATGGCGTTGTAGATGGTCTGCTTGCCGCCGCAGCCGACGGTGATCTGGTCGGGCTTGTAGTCCAGTTCGTTGTCCCGTTTGAACTTGGCGCAGATGGCTTTGCGCAGCTCCGGCGTGCCCTGCACCGCCGTGTAGCGGGTTTCGCCCCGGTCCATGGCCGCCTTGGCCGCTTCCTTGATGTGTTCGGGGGTCTCGAAGTCCGGTTCGCCGGCGCCGAGGCTGATAACATCATGCCCGGCGGCCTTCATCTCGCGGGCCTTGGTGGAAATGGCGATGGTCGGGCTGGGCTGAATGCGGCTGAGCCGGGAGGCTATAAACGGCATGTTATCTCCGCGTTATGGTTGGTTGCAGGGCCATTATGGCAACTCTTCGATGATCTTGCGCACTGTGGCGATCAGGACAGGAATGTCAGTTCGGCAAATGCCGAAGACCTCTTCGGCGTCAATATCAAAGTACCCATGCGCAATCACATCCCGTACGCCTTTTACGCCGGACCACTCGACCTCCGGGTAACGCGCCAACAGTTTGCCCTCTGTCTTACGGTCAATCTGCTTAAAGGCTTCGCCTACCGCAATGAGGATCATGCAGATCGCATCCAGGCGATCATAGCCTTCCTCGCTTTGAGAAAAATCATCGGCGGATCGAATGTCTGCAAAGCGCCGGGGAATCCGCTCCAGCGCCTCCAGCACGTTTTCCAGCCGCTCACGCAACAGAGACGGGTCAGACATAGCGCGCCTCCTGCAATATCCGTTTTTTCAAGCTTGGGTTCATGCGCTCGCGCAACCGCACAACATCCACAGGGCAGGCCAACAAAGCCTCTAATTCCTGTTTCATTCGCACTGTGCGAAACAGGTTGGGGGCATCGGTCTTGAACACGATATCTACATCACTCTTCTTCCCGGACTCGTCCCGCGCCACCGAGCCGAACACTCCCAACGCGGTTATTCCATAGCGCTCGGCAAACTCCGCCTTGTGACGGCGCAATATCTCAAGAACCTCATCCCGTCGGGTTGCCGTCATATCCTCACCTTCACTATCGTCAGTCGCGCCATCTTATCCCTGCCTCCGGTGCGTTCACTTGATGTTGTCGGGGTCCATGGAGTGAACGAAGAAGTCGTGGCATTTGTCCTTCATGTCCTCGTTCCCCCGCCATCTCATCGCCGTCCTCGGATGCTGGTTGAGGTAGCCGCTGATCCCGTAGAGGTCGTTGAATCCCCATTCGATCTCCTTGCGCAGCGGGACGAACTCTTCCTCAATGACCTTATAGATCGGGCGGGCGTCGAACTTGGGGTTCTTCAGGAAGTTCAGCAGAAGCTCCAGGTTGCAGTTGCCCGCTCCCCTGCCGATGCCGTTGATGGTGGCGTCCAGCAGGTTCACCCCGTCGATAATCGCCTGCTGGGTGTTGGAAAAGGCCAATTGCTGATTATTGTGGGCATGGAAGCCCAGTTCCCTGTTCGGTGCGTGCTTTTTATACAGGTTCAGGTAATCGGTCACCTGCTCGGAATAATAGGCGCCGTAGCTATCCACCAGATACAGGTAATCCACTTCGTTGACTTCGTTGACCTGCTCAAGCGCCTCAATCAGATCGGTCCTGATCGACGCCGAGGAGGCCATGATATTGATGGTGGTCTGATAACCCAGGTCCTTGCAGCGCCTGGCGAGATCGATACCCTTGTCGATGTCGGCCACATAACAGGCGGTGCGGATCATTCCCACCGGCGTCTGGTCGGCGGCTTTCAACCCGGCGATATTCACCCGCCCGACGTCGAACATCACGGCGATCATCGGCGGATGTTCGCATTCGTGGGAGCCGACGATCCGGTTGAGGTCGTCGTCGTCACAGAAATTCCACGCCCCGTAGTCCTTGCGATTGTACTCGTCGCTTACCGCCAGCTTCTTGCCCAGTTCGACGATGTCAACGCCGGCGTCGCAGGCGGCGCGATAGACCGCCTTAACGAAATCCTCGGTGAAATGGTAATTGTTGATCAGCCCGCCGTCGCGGATCGTGCAGTCAAGGACCTTGATCTTCTCCCGAAACATCCGAATTACTCCCGGTTAAATTTCCCTAACCTACACATAAGACGCTTCGACAGACAACTCCCCTTGCCTGCGCCGGGGCCGTCCCTAATATGTCCAATATGTCACAACTGCTGATTTCCGCGACCCGCAAGTCATCCGGGAAGACCGCCGTCGCCGTCGGACTGTGCGCGGCGCTGGCCGGGCGCGGGCTGAAGGCGCAGCCCTTCAAGAAAGGCCCCGATTATATCGACCCCCTGTGGTTGAGCGCCGCCGCCGAAGGAACGTGCCGCAATCTCGACTACAACACCATGAGCGCCGATGAGATAAGCGCCTGCTTTCGCCGCCATGCCTGCGGCGCCGATATCTGCCTGATCGAGGGGTCCAAGGGCCTTCACGACGGCCTTGATCCCGAAGGCGGCGACAGCACGGCGGCGCTGGCGGCCTTGCTGGGGGCGCCGGTGGCGTTGGTGTTTGACGCAGAGGGGATCACGCGGGGCGTCGCTTCCCTGCTGCTCGGCTGTCAGGCATTTGTTCCGGACCTCCCTTTTGCCGGGGTCATTCTCAACAAAGTCGCCGGGGAGCGGCACGAGAGCAAGCTGAGAGCCGCCATTGAGCGCTACACCGACCTTCCGGTGCTGGGGGCGGTGCGGCGCAGCCGGGAGATGGAGATAAACGAGCGCCATCTGGGGCTGATCCCCCCTGATGAATCATTGCGGACCAATGAAAAAATCGCCGCCATCGCCTTGCAGGTGGCCGATCAGGTGGACCTTGATCGGTTGCTTGAAAAGGCGGCGCCGGTTCGGCGCGTCTCGCGGAAAGCCTCGCCTTCCGTTGTCGCCGACGTACGCATCGGCCTCGCCCGCGACGCCGCCTTCGGTTTTTACTACGCCGACGACGTGGAAGGCTTGCGGGCGGCGGGCGCCGAGGTGGTCGAGTTCAACACTTTGCAGGATTCAGGTCTGCCCGAGGTGGACGGCCTGTTCATCGGCGGCGGCTTCCCGGAAACCCATATGGAGGCGCTGGAGGCCAATGCTCCGCTCCGGGCCGCCATCCGCGACGCCATTGAGGGCGGAATGCCGGCCTATGCCGAATGCGGCGGACTGATGTATCTGTCGAGGTCAATTGAATGGAACGAACGCCGCCATAAAATGGCGGGAGTTATCGACGGCGACGCGGTGATGCGCCGCCGGCCCGTGGGCCGGGGCTATGTGCGGGTGCAGGAGACCGGGAAGGGGCCATGGCCGCTGCTTGACGGCGAGGGCCGCCCCGGCGCCTTTCCCGCCCACGAATTCCATTATTCGAGCCTGGAAAATCTGAGGGACGGCTATGATTTCGCTTACAAGATGTTGCGCGGCGAAGGACTGGGCAAAGGCCGCGACGGCATCGTCTACAAGAACCTGCTGGCCTGTTTCATCCACCAGCGCGATGTCGAGGGCAACCGCTGGACCAAACGCTTCGTTGATTTCGTGCGCTCGGCGCGATGATCGCATAGGGTTCATGATATGTTTGCCTTGGTTATTGCCGTGACGCCAATCCGGCGTCGGCCTAAGATTACCCTGATGAAATCCTGATAAAACATACGGCAATTTATCTTTAATTGTGGTAATGTGAATTTCAGTACGAAGGGGAGGCTTTGGTCGGTGGCGGTAGCGTTAGACTTACCCTTGGCGAGGGGGGCCGATGAAAAGATTGTCCGCCCGGACGGGTTGATCGCCGAAACGGTGGTCCCGGACTGGGTTCTTGATCATGCCTCTTTCGAGCGGTCGGGCGCCGATCTGGTGATCACGGCGGCGGACGGTTCCGCCGTCGTTGTTTCCGGTTATTTCTCGGCCGTTTCTCCGCCGGCGCTGATGACGCTGTCGGGAACAAACATCCCCGCCCTGCGAGTCAAAGCCGCCGTCGAGGCCGCTTTGCCTTATCAGGTCGCCCAGGCCGAGACCGCAGCCACAGACGCCGCCTCCGGCGACGTTGCCCCCGGCGACGTTGCTCCTGCCGACACGGCTGCCCCCGGCGATGCTTTTACCTCGGCGCTGGAAGACCTGCTGACTTCCCTGTCCGACGGCGGAGAAATAACCGAGGCGATGCGGGCCGTCTTCCAGAAGGCGGCGGCGGAAGCTATTGCCGGCGGAATGCCCGCCGATGAGGCGATGGCGGCGGTGGAATCCTTCACCAATCTTTTGGTTTCTTCTATTAACCAGGGCCTCACCCCGGCGGAGGCCCTGGCCAACGCCAAGAGCGTGTTTACGGGGGGATTTGCCGCCGTGTCGGCGGCGGCGTCGGTCGGGAACACGCTTCTTGACGCTTTGGCCACCGGTGAGAATCTTAATGAGGCCGTTGGCGGGTCGGAAGAGTTCCAGGCCGCCCTGTCCGAAGCCTTGCAAAATGGCGGCTCTCTCGATGACGCCATTCAGATCGCCAACGCCGCCGCCACCGCCCAGGAAGAGGCGGCGACCGGCGACGGCGGGATTCTCGGCGCTCTGGCGACGGGTGAGAACTTTAATGAGATATTCGGCGGATCGGAAGAGTTCCAGGCCGCCCTGTCCGACGCCCTGGAGAAGGGCGCCGCTCCCGACCTTGCCGTTCAAAGCGCCAACGCCGCCAACGCCGCCGTCCTTCGGGCGCAGTCCGCGTTGTCCGTGGAAGGCGATCCCATGCTGGCCGCCCTGGCCACCGGCGATAATATGGATATGTTCGCCGGCGGCTCCAGGGACTTTATGCAGGCCATGTCCGACGCCCTGCAAAACGGCGGCTCCCTGGCCGACGCCGTCGGCGCCGCCAACGCCGCCAATGATGCTGTCGCCAGGGGAGAGGCGGCGGCGGATCGCGGCGGCGGCGATCCCATGCTGGCCGCCCTGGCCACCGGCGACAATGTGGATCAGGTGATCGGCAATTCTGCGGCCTTTCAGAACGCCTTGTCCGACGCCTTGAATCAGGGCGGCTCGCCCGCCGCCGCCGCGCAGGCGGCCGGCGCCGCCATCAGCGCCTTTAACCAGGCGGCCTCCGCCATGGATCAGGGCCGAGGCGATCCGGTTCTCGCCGCTCTGGCCTCGGGCCAGAATGTCGATTCGGCGATCGGCGGATCGGCGGCGTTCCAGAATGCCTTGTCCGACGCCCTGGGGAATGGAGCGAACCCGGCGGCCGCAGTCGCCGCCGCCACCGATATTTCCAACGCCATAGCCAGCGCCACGGCGGCAGTGAATCCGGTAACGCCGCCAAGCGGCTCGGCATCATCTCCGGCCCCGTTTGTGCCGACTTTTGCTCCACCGCCGCCGCCTCCGCCGCCGCCTCCGCCCCCCCCGCCGCCGCCTCCGCCCCCGGTTTCCATGCCTGTGTTCACACCGCCGCCACCGCCGCCGCCGCCTGTTTACACTCCGCCGCCACCGCCGCCTCCGCCGCCGCCGGTGGTGGTGGTATTGCCGCCTCCGCCTCCGCCGGTCGTTTACACCCTTAAACCGCCGCCGGCCAATAACGCGCCGACGGTTTCCGACTTCGCCAAGGCGGGCGACGAGGATAATACCGTCGCCTTCACCAAGCTCAACTTCACGAGCGCGTACGCCGACGCCGATGGAGACGCCATGAGCAGTGTTCGGGTCACCTCACTGGCGGCGAACGGCATACTGAAGCTGGGCGGCGTCGCCGTCATCGTCGATCAGGCCATCGCCGCCATCGACTTGGATGCCCTGACCTTCGCGCCGACCGCCGATTGGAACGGCATCGCCGGCTTTGAATGGAAGGGCTATGACGGGGAGGCCTATTCGGGGGCCTCATCCCTGGTCACCATCACCATCAACGCCGTCAACGACGCGCCTGTGCTTGACGCTACGGCGACGCCGGTATTCACCGCCACCAACGAGGACACAACCAGCGCCGGAAAAACGGTGGCCGATCTGGTGGTTGATGCTTCAATCACCGACGCTGACGGAACGGCGGTTGAGGCCATCGCGGTGACGGCGGTGGACAACACTAACGGCGCCTGGCAGTACAAGGTCGGCAGCGGCGCATGGACAGCCTTCGGAACGCCGTCGGCATCGGCGGCGCGGCTTCTCGACGGCGCCGATATGGTGCGCTTTGTTCCCAACGCCGATTGGCATGGCTCCCCGACTATTTCCTTCAAGGCATGGGACCAGACTGCGGGCGCGGCGGGGGGCATAGCCGATACCACCACAAGCGGCGGCACGACGGCGTTCGGCGCGACTATCGACACCGCCGCCATTACCGTCACGCCGATTGCCGATACTCCAAACGCCGTTAACGCCACGACCGATGAGGACACGCAATCATCTTCCGGCTTGGCGCTAACTCGCAATGTTGTGGACGGCGCCGAGGTTACCCACTTCAAGATCACCAACATTACCGGCGGCGTCCTTTACAAGAACGACGGCGTGACGGTGGTCATCAACAATACCTTCCTCACCTACGCCGAAGGCAACGCCGGCCTCAAGTTCACGCCGACCGCCAATTCGATCAGCAACGGCAGCTTTAACTTTCAGGCATCGACCGGCGACGGCGACGGCGGGCTGGGCGGCTCAATGGCGACGGCGACTATCGCCGTCAACCCGATTGCCGACACGCCTAGCGTGACCAACGCCGTCACCAGCGAGGATACCCAGTCTTCAACCGGGCTGGTGCTCAGCCGCAACGCGGCGGACGGGGCGGAAGTTACCCACTTCAAGATTGCCGGACTCACCGGCGGCGCGCTTTATCAGAATAACGGCACGACGGCGATCAACAACGGCGATTTTATCACCTACGCCGAAGGCCACGCCGGCCTCAGGTTTATGCCGACCGCCAACGCCAACACGACATGGGAATTCACCGCGCAAGCCTCGACCGGCAACGCCGCCGCCGGGCTGGGCGGCGAGGCGGTCACTGCCGCCATCACCGCCACCCCCGTCAACGACGCCCCGGTGCTCAACACTGCGGCCGCGCCGGTATTCACCGCCACTAACGAGGACACGACCAGCGCCGGAAAAACGGTGGCCGATCTGGTGGTTGACGGCTCGATCACCGACGTTGACGGCGCGGCGGTTGAGGCCATCGCGGTGACGGCGGTGGATAACATTAACGGCGCCTGGCAGTACTCACTCGACGGCAACTCGTGGTCGGCCTTTGGCGCGCCGTCAATAACGGCGGCGCGGCTTCTCGGCAGTACCGACATGGTGCGCTTTGTTCCCTCTGCCAACCGGCACGGCTCGGCGACTATTACCTTCAAGGCCTGGGACAAGAGTGCGGGCGCGGCGGGAGAGACGGCGAACACCACCGCCAGCGGCGGCATAACGGCGTTCAGTTCGGCGGACGACACCGCCGCCATCACCGTCGCGCCGATTGCCGACACGCCGACGGTCGCTTCTCCTACCATCAACGAGGATACGAACAGCGGGGCCATCGCCATCAGCCGCAATGCCGTCGATGGGGCCGAGATAACCCATTACAAGATCACCTCGATCTCCGGCGGCTCGCTGTACAGCGACTCCGGATATAGCAGCCAGATCGCCAACGAGGCTTTCATCGTCTCGGCGGGCGCGACCACCAACGTCTACTTCCGCCCGACCGCCAACTCCAACATAGCGGGGGCGTTCACCGCGCAGGCAGCATCGACCAGCGCCGCCGCCGGCGGGCTGGGTGGCTCGACGGCTATCTCCACCATCACCGTCACCCCCGTCAATGACGCTCCGGCGCCGGCCGCCAACACAGGATTGAGCGTCGCCCGTGGCACGGTGGGCGCCACTATCACCAATTCCATGCTGCGGACAACGGACGTCGACAACACATCGTCCCAGTTGACCTTCACCCTGGGCAGCGCGCCTTCCGGCGGAACCTTGTACAAATCGGGGGCCGCCCTCGGCAACGGCAGCGCCTTCACCCAGAACGACATCGACAACAATCGAATCACCTATACCAACTCCGGCGGAGGTTCGAGCGACAGCTTCACTTTCAGTGTGGCCGATGGACAGGGTGGCGCGATCTCGACCAGCACCTTCACCATAACGCCGACCTCCTCGCAGGCGCCGACGGCGATCACTGCGACCCGCCCGGCCTCGGCCCCCTCGCCGACCAACGTCATCTCCGGGCATTCCATCATCAGCGGACTCGGCGGGTCGTCCGGATTCGGCGAAACCATGCTGACTCGCGGCGACGACGGCTATCAGACCATTGATGTATCGTCGGTATTTCCCGGTGGCTTCGGATTTTTCGGAAGCACTCCCTGGAGCGCCGCCACTCAGTTTCACATCGGGATAAACGGCTATATCACCATGGGTTCGACCGGCGATGGCGGATACGTTCCCGCCGGAATATCGGTGTCGACGCGACCAATCATCGCGCCGTTTTATTTGGATGTAGATACCAGACCGACCTCAACAACCTACAACACTGCCGGAAATTCCACCGGCAGCAACGCCATCTATGTCGACAAGGACACGACAAACGGCGTCGTCACCGTGACCTTCGACGATATTGGGGAATATTCAGGCATAACTACCCATTCCAACGCTTTCCAGGTACGCTTGTATAATAAGGGCGGCGCCGATTTCGACATTGAGTTCCGTTATGAAGACATCGGCTGGTCCAGCCATAGCGGATCGTACACATCCGCAGGCTGGTCATCAGGCAATGGGGTCAACTATTCCGAGATTACAGGCTCACGGACCAGCGCCATGAGCGGTCTGGCCTCCATGTCCAACATCGGACAGGCCGGCGTATTCTATTGGCAGGTGCGCAGCGGGAATGTGGCGGACAGTATTGGCGTTCAAGAGAATTCGGTCGGCGGCGTTGCGGTGGCGACCCTTGCCGCCACCGACGCCACGTCCGGCGACGTTATTACCTTCTCGCTCACCGACGATGCGAATGGGCGCTTTGTTATCGTCGGCAACGAACTCAGGGTCGCCGGCGGCGCCGTTATTGATTACGAGACGGCGACCAGCCACACCGTGAAAATCCGGGCCACTGATTCCAGCGGCCTGATCTACGAGAAGAACTTGATCATCGGTGTTACTAACGTCGTCGATCCCCTCGTTAACACCGCGCCGGCGCTCAACACCGCCGCCACGCCGGTGTTCACCGTCATCAGCGAGGATAACACGGCGAGCGGCGGAAAAACGGTGGCTGATTTGGTGGTTGACGGCTCAATCACCGACGTTGACGGCGCGGCGGTTGAGGCCATCGCGGTGACGGCGGTGGATAATGCCCACGGCGCCTGGCAGTACAAAATCGGCGCCGGCTCATGGACCGCATTCGGAACGCCATCGGCATCGGCGGCGCGGCTTCTCGACAGTACTGACATGGTGCGCTTCGTTCCCAATGCTGACTGGAACGGCGCGGCGAATATTACCTTCAAGGCCTGGGACAAGAGCGCGGGTACGGCGGGGCAGACGGCGGACACCACTGCCGGCGGCGGCGCGACGGCGTTCAGCGCCCTCACCGATACCGCATCCATCAACGTCACCGCCGTCAACGACGCGCCGACGGCGGCGAACGCCACGCTGACCCTGAACGAAGATGCTTCGCGCCCGTTTTCTGCGGTCGATTTCGGCTATGCCGATGTTGAGGGCGATGCCCTTTCTTCCGTCCGCTTCAACAGCCAGACAGGGGCGGGCGCGCTGGAACACAATAGCGGCGGCGTGTGGTCGGCGGTCAATCTCGGCGGCGGGGCGCAGAGTTTCACCAAGGCCGACATTGATGCGGGTAATCTGCGCTTCACGCCTGCGGCCAACGCCAACGGCGCCGGTTATGCCGGTTTCTCTTTTGACGTTAATGACGGCGCCGCTTTTTCGGCCACGGCAAAGACCTTGACCATGAATGTCACCGCCGTCAATGACGCGCCGGTGCTGGTCAACAACCCGGCGGCGTTGACATTCGACGGGGTGAATGATTACGGCACGACCAGCGGATTCACGCTCAACAACAACGCCTCGTTCTCGTGGGAGTTCTGGTCCTATCGCGACGGCACCAGCTTCGATCTCGCCCTGGGTCAGGGAGCTTCCGCCAGCGATCAGGGGCTGCATATCGGCTATCGGGGCGTAAACATTAGCGATAATCCAAACGTATTCGTCTTCGGCTTCTGGGGCAACGACTTGAACTATACCAGCGGCACGGATGTCGGCCAGTGGGTGCATTGGGCGGGCACCTATGACGGAACGAGCAACCAGCGCATCCTGTACAAGAATGGCGCCCAGGTGGCGACCGATACCTCCACCGGCGACTATACCGGAAGCGGCAATCTGTTCGTCGGCAACTGGACCAGTGGGAGTTGGGCGCTCTTCGACGGCAAGCTCGACGACATGCGCCTGTGGTCCGACGTGCGCACGGGCACCGAGATTTCCGAGAATTACACCCGGCAACTGGCCGGCAACGAGACCGATCTGTTGGCCTATTGGCGCTTCGACGAGGGAACGGGAACGACGGCCTATGACCTGGCCGCAAACGGCGGGGCGCAAAATCTGACCTTTTCCGGTTCCCCCGCCTGGACCGAAGGCTCCGCTCCGGTCGAACGCGACGATGCGCTGGTATTTGACGGGGTGGATGACGTAGTCACCGTGTCAGGCATCGACCTCGCCAACAACTCCTTTTCGTGGGAGTTCTGGTCGTACAGGACCTCTTCGAGCGGCAACGACTTCATCTTCAGCCAAGGCCCCGGCGCTTCCATGCAGGGGCTTCACATCGGCTACTCCAACAACCAGTTCCAGTTCAATTTCTTCGGCAGCGACCTCGCCTACGCCGACAGCGGTCCTAACACCAATGAGTGGGTCCACTGGGCCGGCACCTATGATGCCGGCACCAACCTGCGCATCATCTACAAGAATGGTTCGGAAGTGACGCGCGATACCGCTACCGCCGACTATCAGGGAACCGGCACACTCTGTATCGGCAACACCACATGGCCGGGAAATAATTTCCAAGGCAAGATCGACGAGGTGCGGGTATGGAACGTGGCCCGCACGGCGAGCGAAATCCAGGCCAACATGAACAATTCCCTGGACGCCACGGCCAACGCCAACCTCAAGGGCTACTGGACCATGAACGAGGGCGCCGGGTTCAAGGCCTTCGACCAGACCGCCAACCATTACGACGGGACGCTGACCAACGGCGTCGATTTCGCCGGCAAGATGACTCCCCCCAACGGACAAGGCAATGCGCTGATGCTTGATGGGGTGAATGATTATGTGGACCTGGGAACAGGGGTCACGAATGGGCGGTTGAATATCGGCGCTGCCGGCGCCATGGAGATTTGGGCCAGTAGCGATGTCTGGAATAAAACGGGTAGCACCAATTATGACATCTTCAGCAACGGCATAAATGGTTTAACCAATGGGTCGCTGTATTTATCGATTCATGGCGATGTCGGATTGCATGTTCGTTATGGCGGCACAAGCGAAGGGGGAAATGTTTATGTGGCCAGCACGGTGAGCGATGGTTGGACTAATGGTTCTTGGCATCATATCGCCGCATCGTGGGAAACTGTCTCGGGGACAACGACAATTAAACTCTATGGCGACGGTGTTTTGCTTGGCGCGACAACAACAACCCTTGCTCTTACCCAAACCAATCCGGCATGGGAATTGGGCAAGGAATTGTTGACAAGTGTCAATAATGCTTCTGCCGGAAAATTAGCCGACGCCCGTTTATGGAACGTGGCCCGCACGGTAGACGAAATCCAGGCCAACATGAACAAGACCCTGGTCGGCAACGAGGCCAATCTGGTCGGCAACTGGAAGCTGGACCAGAGCCATGGCGTCACGGTTGACGATATCACCACCACCACCACTACCAACGACGGCGCCCTCGTCAACGGCGCCGGCTGGACGACCCCCTCCAAGGACGCGCCGACTAACGCCGGCAACACCGTCAACCAATTGGTGGTCAACGGCTCGATCACCGACGCTGACGGCGCGGCGGTCGAGGCCATCGCGGTGACGGCGGTGGACAATGCCCACGGCGTCTGGCAGTACAAAATCGGCGCCGGCTCATGGACGGCCTTCGGAGCGCCATCGGCATCGGCGGCGCGGCTTCTCGACAGTACCGACATGGTGCGCTTCGTTCCCAGCGCCAACTGGAACGGCGCGGCGACCATTACCTTCAAGGCCTGGGACAAGAGCGCGGGTACGGCGGGGCAGACGGCGGACACTACTACAAGCGGCGGCGCCACGGCGTTCAGCGCCGCCACCGACACCATCACCTTCAACGGCGGCGGCGTCGTCTATGACACCCTTACGACAGCTACAACAATACAAGGCGATTTAGGTGAACCCAACACAGCCTATTTCGGACAGACATTTACGGCGCAGAGTACGAATTTAAGCAGCGTTGCGGTTGGCGTCAGTTCTCCAAGCGGCTCACTGGATGGCGTTGATTTCCGCATCCTGGTGACCACGGTCACGATCAACAGCGGCGAGGTGAACCCCGTAACGATCCTTTACGAAAGCGCCACGCAAACGGTGGCCGTCGGTTCCGCCATGACGGAAGTTTCCGTTAGTCCTGGGTTGAGCAACCTGGTTATTGGCCAACGGTACGCCGTTATCCTCGATTCATACGTTGCTCGTGACGGTATAACCGGAGCCGGAAAAGTCGCCGCCACCGATCCCAACTCTGCGGAAATATTTTTCTACGCGAATATAGATGCCGGCGGCATCCGAGCCGACCATTTTACAGGGAACTGGGCCGAACCTGGCGGCGTTGACTTGGCGCTACGGCTCGTTGATCCCTTGATTGTCGATCTGGACGGCGACGGCGTCGAACTGATTACCCTGCCGGAGACGAGCCGCAGTTTCTCGATGACTCCCGACGGTCAATACTTCCCCTCCGGCTGGGCCGGGCCTGACGACGGCTTCCTGGTCATGGACAGGAACGGCAACGCCGAAATCGACAACATCACCGAAATGTTTTCGGAGTTTTTCGTTGACGGAGCGAACTCCGCCTTGCAGGCGTTGACGACAATGGACGGAAATCATGACGGCGTCATCGACAAAGGCGACGAGGCGTTTTCGTCGATGTCCATCTGGCGCGACGCCAATTCCGACAGCATTACCGACGCCGGCGAACTGACGTCGCTGGGCGAGGCGAAGATTGCCGCCATTTCGCTTGACGCCCAGGGCGTCGGGCTGCAACGGGAAGAAGGGGTGGTCCTTTCTCAAGGCGTATTCAAATACGAAGATGGCGGGCAGGGAGACTTCATCGAAGCCGCCCTGAAGGTTGCGACGCCTTCCTACGCCAACCTGGAATACATCACGGTCACCGGCGGCAATGCCTACAAGGCGATGGTGCTGGGATATGACGCCGCCGAGGCCGCCGTCGATAACTTCAGCTATTATTTGCCGGCGGAGCCGACCGATGTCGCCGTGGCCGTGGATGATAATGCGTCCATCTATGTCAGCGACGGCGACCTTGTTGACGGCTCGATCATTATTGCCGTCGCCGATGACGCCGCCAACGCCGCGACCGAGACCTTGTCGCTCGGCATGATTTAATTTTGAAATTGTGTACAGGGGGAAGAAAAACACAGAGGCGCAGAGGCACAGAGAAGATTTGAGCAAAGTTTTCTTTCTGCTTTTTTTTCTCTTTATCTTCCTCTGTGTCTCTGAGCCTCTGTGGAGAAAAATTCCTCCCCCTTGCTTCAAGGGGGAGGTCAGGAGGGGGTAAGAGTAACCTCCCCTGACCCCTCCTTGGTAAGGAGGGGAAAGCGCCGGGGCCGCTATGGGTCAATGATTAAGGCCGTTTGAATCTGCGTAATCTGTGGATTATCAGCCTTATCTTTTTTCATCGGCGACGGCGTTCTTTTCCTGTATCTTTCGCGGCGTCGTATAAAAAGGGCGCACAGCGTGAAAGACATTGAAGAATTCAAAATCAACGCAAGTGTTTATGAGTGGTGCGCGAAGGGAGTCTCGTGGCTTGAGAAACACCTGGGGCTGAATATCAAACTTCACGCCGCCGCCGAGGATATGCGGCGCGGCCAGATTTTCGTTTTTAATCATTTCGCCCGCTTTGAAACCTTTATCCCGCCCTATCTGATCTACCATCATACCGGAGCTTATTGCCGCTCCGTCGCCGACCACACCCTGTTTGAGGGAAACGAGACCTTCGCCGAATTCCTGTCCGATGTCGGCGCTTTGCCCAATAATCTGCCGCAACTGATGCCTTTCCTCGCCGCCGAGGTGCTGCGGGGACGCAAGGTGGTGGTGTTCCCGGAAGGCGGCATGGTTAAAGACCGCCGCGTTATGGATAAAAGCGGCGGCTATAACATTTATTCCCCGACCGCCCATGAACGCCGCAAGCATCACCGGGGGGCCGCCGTCATCGCCCAGACGCTGGACACCTTCAAGCAGCGCATCCTTTCGGTCCACAAGAGAGGAGAAACCGAGAGGCTGGAGCGCTGGGTGCGCGCTCTCGGACTGGAAAGCGTTGACGTGCTGATCGAGCGCGCCCGCGAACCGACGCTCATCATTCCCGCCAACATCACTTTCTATCCGCTGCGGGGGGCGGACAACCTGCTGAACAAGGCCGCCGAAATGTTTTTCAAGAACATGTCCGGCAATTTCTCCGAGGAGCTTATCATCGAGGGCAATATCCTGTTGAAGGACACCGACATGGATATCCGCTTCGGATCTCCCATCGACGCCGCCATGCAATGGAGTTGGTGGGAGCGAAAGCTTCTGAACGCCATGTTCAGGAACATCCATACTCTTGAAGAACTGTTCTCTCTCAAGGATCGGGCTATGAGCTGGGATGAAAAAATTCTGGCCCGCAGCATGAGCAGTCAGGTTCTGAATCTCCGCGATGAATACATGCGTTCCATTTACTCGATGGTGACGGTGAACTTCAGCCATCTGGCGGCGCGTCTGGTGATTGAATTGATCGGCAGGGACCGGATGGAAATAGGCAAGGACGAGTTTAACAAGGCCCTCTATCTGGCGATCAAGAACGTTCAAACCATTCCCTCCGTCAACCTGCATGAAAGCCTGCTTAATCCCGAGAAATACCGGGGATTGCTGGAAGGAGACTGCCTGGGGCTGGAACGTTTTCTGAAGACGGCCAAAGACGCGGGGCTGGTCGGACGCACGCCCAAATCCTACCGCTTCATGGGCAAATTACGCAGCGAGTATGAAATCGACGAGGTCCGCATCGAGAACCCGATTATGGTTTACGCTAATGAGATTGCGCCTCTTTCCGATGTGCGCGCCGCCGTTATCGACGGGCTTGAGCGGGCCGGAACCGTGCAGGCGGACGTTATCGCCTCGGACCTGTTTGAAGATGAACTGCGGGGACACGCCTGGAGCAAGGCCCGCTACCTTGAACCGGCCTACCGGGAGATCAATGACAAGGAGACGGCGACGAAAAGCGGCGAACCCTATCTGCTTTTGCCGAAAACAATCACCGGCGTCGGCGTCGTCATGGTGCATGGCTTTCTGGCTTCCCCCGCCGAGCTGAGGCCGTTCGCCGAAAAACTGACGGCGGCCGGTCACCCGGTGGTCGGGGTGCGGCTGGCGGGGCATGGGACTTCGCCCTGGGACCTTCGTAACCGGGAATGGCGGGAATGGCTGGATTCGGTGCGCCGGGGCTACCGCATCATGGCGGCATTCTCCGAGACCATTGCCATAGTCGGCTTCTCATCGGGAGGCGCCCTGGCGCTCCGCTTCGCCTCGGAGGAACCGCCGAATCTTGCCGGCGTCGCGGCAATCAGCGTTCCCCTGCGCTTCAAGGATCGCCGCATGGTGTTTGTTCCGCTGGTTCACGGGATTAACAAACTTACCCAATGGTTTTCCTCTTACGAGGGGGTCATGCCTTTTCGCAATAACGACAGCGAACACCCGGATATCAATTACAAGAGCATTCCCTTGCGCGGCCTTCATGAACTTCGCCACATGGTGGACGAGACCGAACGCAGGCTGCCGGCCGTGACCTGCCCGCTGCTGATTACCCAGGCCGCCGATGATCCGGTGGTCGATCCCGAAAGCAGCCTCATCATTCACAAAAATGTCGGCAGCAAGGACAATCGGTTGGTGATGATTTCTTCTAACCGCCACGGCATACTGGCTGATGACATCGGCAATACCAGGCAAACAGTGATGGATTTTCTGAAAAGCCTGGAATGGGGGGAAGGCGAGAATTGACGATGGCGGGGAAAACGTCGAAAACGCCGTTATCTGCCTCGAAGCATGATCGCCCCATGGCGATCACCGCGTTTCTGGGACATCAGGCGCTTGGCGAGTTCGTGATGCAGCACTTGACCGCCGCCTCTGTCGCCAGGGCCTTGCCGGGAAGCAGGATGGGGGTCATCTACCGCGACGACAGGCCATACAAGAACTTCATCACCATGATGAATCCCTATGTTTCCGCTACGATCAGGATTCCGGCGGGCAACAACGCCGTTATTCCCCTTGATTGGGTTGACGGCGATGACGACGCTCCCGACCGCCCCTTTGACGCGACATGGCGTGAGCAAGGTTTCCATAAACCCGACATTTTTCTTACTCCGTCAATGTTGGACATCGGGTGCTGTCTTGCGCCGGCGCCGGGATTGCGCATACCGCCGCACATGATTGACCTGTTGTCGCAGGCGCTTGTGCGGCGGGGGGTGGATCGGGACCGCTGGTTCGCCTGCGTTCACATGCGCGAGCATCATTACCGGTGGCGTTTCGGAATTGACCGCGTTCGTTGCGTGAACTCGAAAAGTTATCTCCCGATGATAAGCAACATCATCAATAAACAGGGAGGGCAAGTGGTGCGGCTGGGCGATCCCTCAATGACTCCCCTTCCTGAAATGGACGGCCTCATCGACCTCAGCCGGAGCGATAACAATTTCCCCGAACAAGCCTTTGCCTTGAGCCGGGCGCGATTTTTTGTCGGCGCCGAGTCCGGGATGACGCAACTAGCCTGCGCCATGAAGGCGCCGACGGCGACTACCAACACCTATATTGAGATCGGAGTATGGAACGACGGCGACGTCGCGATGATAAAGAAAGTCATATTGCCGGACGGCAATATAATCAGTCCCCGCGAGATGCTCGAAAGCGGGACGCTGACCATTAACAAATTGCGCATGGTGGGAACCGAAGTAATTGATAATACATCCGACGAATTAATTGCCGTCGCCGACCACATGCACAAGATTACTTCCGATTGCGTAGCATGGCGGAAGGAAATTACGGAAGAGGCCGACGCGCATACGTCTCCGGCGGGCATCTCCCTGCCTCTTCAATGGAGGCACATCCATGAGTATGCCGATCTGACCCTGTGGGAATAGAAATAATGGCGCACGGAAAATCGACGATGGCGGGGAAAACGCCGTTATTTACCTCGAAGCATGATCGCCCCATGGTGATCGCCGCGTTTCTGGGACATCAGGCGCTCGGCGAGTTCGTGATGCAGCACTTGACCGCCGCCTCCATCGCCGGGGCCTTGCCGGGAAGCAAGCTGGGAGTTATCTACCGCGATGACAGGTCATACAAGAACTTCATCACCCTGATGAATCCCTACGTTTCCGCTACGATCAGGATTCCGGCGGGCAACAACGCCGTTATTCCGCTTGACTGGTTTGACGGCGACGACGACGCTCCCAACCGTCCCTTCGACGCGGCATGGCGCGATCAGGGCTTCCATAACCCCGACATTTTTCTTACTCCGTCAATGTTGGATATAGGGAGATGCCTTGCGCCTACGCCCGTATTGCGCATACCGCCGCACATGACGGATATATTGTCACAATCGCTTGTGCAGCGGGGCGTGGACCGGGACCGCTGGTTCGCCTGCGTTCACATGCGCGAACCGCATTACTTCTGGCGTTATGATGTTGATCCGTTCCGTAATGTTGATCCGAAAAGTTATCTCCCGATGATAAGCAACATCATCAACAAGCAGGGGGGGCAAGTGGTGCGGCTGGGCGATCCCTCAATGACTCCCTTTCCTGAAATGGACGGCCTTATCGACCTCAGCCGGAGCGACAACAATTTCCCCGAACAGGCGTTTGCCTTGAGCCGGGCGCGATTTTTTGTCGGCGCCGAGTCCGGGACGACGCAACTCGCCAGCGCCATGAAGGCGCCGGCGGTCACCTCCAACGTCCATAGCGCGATCGGAGTATGGAACGACGGCGACGTCGCGATGGTGAAGAAAAGTGTTTTGCCCGACGGGAACATCATCGCCCCCCGCGATATGCTAAAAAGCGGCGCGCTGACCATCCATACCTTGCGCCCGGTGGGAATAAAAAAGATCGACAACACGCCGGATGAGCTGATCGCCGTCGCCGACCATATGTATAAAATTACTTCCGATTGCGTAGCCTGGCGGAAGGAAATTACGGAAGAGCCGAACACGCATGCGTCGTCGTCCGGCATTTCCCTGCCCCTTCAATGGAGGCATATCCATGAGTACGCCGATCTGACCCTATGGGAATAGACGCTCTAGAGCACTATTCCCAGAAGGTCACCAGCGGCTCGTCGCGCATCGGGAACGGAAAGGTCAGTTTGGCGGACTTTTCAGCGGCGATCTCGTCGGCTTTGGGCCGCCATCCGTCGCACCCCGAGGTCAGTTCATACATATGGTCGGCGACGGCGATCAGTTCATCCGGCGTATTGTCCCGATATTCCATGGTTTCGGGCAACGGGTTGTCCAGGTAGCCTTTCTCATAGGCTTCGCGGGTTCCAAGCTCCCTTTCTTCCGTTTCAACAATCTTTTTCGCCAACACAACGTCCCCCTTGTTCCATACCCTGTCGGCGAATCGCCGGACGTTGGTCACGGCGCACGGCGACATAAACGCCGAGGCCAGCGTCGCGGGGCCGGAATCGCCGCCGATGAAATAGCGGGCCGAACTGATGGCCGCCGCCTGCTCGGGCAGGGAATCGGGGATTTGTCTCAGGTCGATCACGCCTTTCATTTCCGTCAGCGCCGCCGTTTCCGGTTTTCCGATTATGACCACGCGGCCGCCTTGCTTTCCGGTAATGTGGCGGATCATCTGCAATTGGCTCTCTATCTCCGCCGTTTTGGTCAGGTGCAGACAGGCGAACCATTTGCCCGGGGCTATCTTGCGTTGTTCGAGGTTTTTTTGCAGAGGTTCCTCGCGCTCGGGAGGAATGCGGAACAGGGGAGGGGCTTCGGCAAGGCCCGAAAGGCGCGCCGCATCGGTGCGAAGCATGCCCGGCAACAGAACAAGATCAGGCTCGCCGAACTGACGCTCTTTCCATATGGGATCAGGACATTTGATAGGAGCGGCGACGCCGATGTCAAACCAATCGATAGGAATGGTAACGTCTGAATCCCGTTCAGCCTTTATTTCCGCGTGGATGTACGGATTACACTCGACGATAAACTCCCTGTACGGCGGGTGGTTCTTGAAGACGGCCAGCACGGAGGTGTGCAGGGGCTTGGTCAATGCCGCCGCCATCACGTTCTGGTGAATGAAGTCGCCGAAGCCGGCGCCGGAGAAGAATACGATGACCCTTCGGGTCTTATTCATTTCGGCCTTTTTTCTCTCGGAGTAGACCTTCATGTATTCAGTTAAGTAGTCGATGGAACTGTCGCTCATGTCTTGCCGTTTATGATCTGAAAATGTTCACTGTTGTCGGTAAATTCCTCTATAGTGGCATCATAACATCCTGACGCGCTTCGGCATATAAATCTTGATGTGCGCCGATATGGACCATAAGGAGGCAAATCATGACACTTCAGGAGCCGTGCGAGAATCTATCCGGGGCGACCCTTGACCTTCATCGGGCAATCATTTCATTAAGGGAAGAATTGGAGGCCGTCGATTTCTATCGTCAACGAAGCGATGCCTGCGGCGACGCGACGCTCAAGGAAATCATGCTGCATAATATGCGCGAAGAAATTGAGCACGCATCCATGCTGATGGAATGGATACGCCGCAACAACAAGGACTTCGCCGGAGAATTCGGGGATATACTGTTCAAGGACGGCCCCATCGCCGGAGATCACAAATAATTGACCGTGCGCAAAAAAACGCCGGGCCTATTTGAGGCCCGGCGAGTGTAACAGGGTAGAACGGCGTCCTAAGGACGCCCGGACCTGTTTACCAAGGGGGGGGAGGTAAGACAGGCCCCAAACAACGAGCATTGCGCCCGATTATTCGGCGATGCCGCTTGAGCAACATCGCATTAGTAAAATATAGAATCTTTTTAAAAATCCACCAGCCGCATTACAGAAGCCCTGCCATGCATAAAACGCATAGAGACCTACCCTAAAGCCCGTCCTTGGCGATTCGCTTCACCAGAAAGTCGCGGAAAGCGCCGATTCGTTGCGAGTGCCGCAATTCCTCGGGGTAAACAAAGAAAGTGTCATAGCTGGGGCCGCGTATTTCGGGCAGCAACTCGATCAGATCGCCGGATTCACGGCTCATGTAGTCGGGAAGACCGCCGATGCCCAGTCCCTTCTGCACGGCAAGGAAGATGCCGTAAATGCTGTTCACTTTAAGGATGGCGTTGCGCTTGTCGCCGGCTTTTCGTCCCACCTCCAATAACCAGTTGAGGTCCGCCGCCGGCGGAGAGTCCTCGCCGTAGACGATGAGATTGTGATTATCCAGGTCTTCGACGGTTTTCGGCGTACCGTGCTTGTTCAAATACTCGATCGTCGCAAATACGCGGTAGTGCATGGTCATCAGGCGACGGCGGATAAGATCGGGTTGATGCGGCTTCGTCATGCGGATGGCGACATCGGCCTCGCGCATGGCTATGTCAAGCTCGTTGTCGGCAAGCACCAGCGAGACCTTGATATCGGGATACATCTCAAGGAATTCCTTGATGCGCGGGGTCAGCCACACCGAACCGAAGGCGACCGTCGTCGTTATCTTAAGCGGTCCCTGAGGGCGCTCGGTATTTTCGCAGAGTCTGGCCTTGGTGCGGGTTAACTTGGTGAATATTTCCTGCGCCGTGCGGTACAGCAGGTCGCCTTGTTCGGTAAGGATCAGGCCACGGGCGTGGCGATGGAACAAGGTGACGTTGAGGCTTTTTTCGAGGGCGCCGACCTGCCGGCTGACGGCCGACTGGCTGAGGTTGAGCGTATCGCCCGCATGGGTGAAACTACCGGCCTCGGCGACCACATGGAAAATACGTAACTTGTCCCAATCCATGAAAGTTCCTTAGCTGTCCAGGAAATGCTCGGCCTCGATAGCGCTCATGCAGCCGGTGCCGGCGGCGGTCACCGCCTGGCGGAAAAGCTTGTCCTGAACGTCGCCGGCGGCGAAGACGCCCGGCACGTTGGTGACGGTTGAACCCGGTCTGGTGATCAGGTAGCCGTCATTGTCCATATCAAGCTGCCCCTTGAACAAATCGGTGTTGGGCGTATGTCCGATGGCGATGAACACCCCGTCAACGGCAATCTCGCTCAGTGTTCCTGTTTTAACGTTCCTGATCCTTATGCCGGTAACGTTAAGGGGTTTTTCAGCGCCGAGAATCTCGTCCGGCACGCTATCCCACACCACGCTGATTTTATCATTCTTGAACAGGCGCTGTTGCATGAGCTTGCTTGCGCGCAATTCATCGCGGCGATGGATCAGGATTACCTCCGAGGCATGATGGGTAAGGTAGATGGCCTCCTCGACGGCGGTGTCGCCGCCGCCGATCACCGCGACTTTCTTGCCGCGAAAGAAAAAGGCGTCGCAGGTGGCGCAGGCCGATACGCCCCAGCCCATGAACTTCTTTTCGCTCTCCGTGCCCAGCCAGCGCGCCGAAGCTCCGGTGCAGATGATCACCGTGTCTCCGGTATAGACGGCGCCGCCGTCGCCTTTCAGCACGAACGGGCGTTTTGACAGGTCGGCATTGACGATAATGTCGTCGAACATGACGGCGCCGACGGCCTCGGCCTGGGCGCGCATCCGCTCCATCAGGACAGGGCCTTGAATCGGTTCGGCAAAGCCGGGGAAGTTCTCCACATCGGTGGTGATGGTGAGTTGTCCGCCCGGCTGAAGCCCCTTGATCAGAATAGGCTTGAAATTGGCGCGGGCGGCGTAAATGGCGGCGGTATAGCCGGCCGGTCCCGAACCGATGATCAGAATCTTGGTATGGTGCGCGGGGGCCATGGCGAAGATGGTTTCCTGTGATTTCCTGAATGCCCCCAAGATAAGAACATGGCGGATAGGAAGCAAGTAAAGCCGTTCATTTTTCCGCAGGCAATATATTTGCTTTTTGGCGGCTTTTTTGTAATATTGTTGCGTGAAAGGAGGCGCCGCCGATGAAAGACAAGAGACAACGGGTCAAGCTGGACCGCGTTGACCGGCACATCCTCAACGACCTGCAAGCCCATGGCCGCATCACCAACGTCGAACTGGCCGAACGCGCCGGCATTTCGCCGCCGCCATGCCTGCGCCGGGTGCGGGCGTTGGAGGAATCCGGCTATATCCACGGCTACCACGCCGATATCGACCAGGCGCTGCTCGGCTTCAAGGAATCATTTTTCGCGCTGGTCGGCCTGGACAGTCAGGCGCAGACGGTGCTTCAGGAGTTCGAGGCCTTGGCCGCCGCTTGGCCCGAGGCGCGGGAATGCCACATGATCCGGGGCGGCGGCGACTTTTTGTTGAAACTGGTGGCGCGGGACAAGGAACACCGTGACGATCTGACCATGCGCCTCACCGCCGCCCCTCATGTCGCCAAGGTAACGACGCTGGAAACCATCCGCACCTCGAAACACGCTCCCGGCATTCCCATTGAGTGGTGAGCGCCTTAAAACAGCCGCGAAGATAATCATCCGGGTTCATCGGTGTTTATCCGTGGTTCCATAATACCAAAGGTCATTAATGGCGACCTCTGGTATAACCTCCCCCGGCCCCTCCTTGGCAAGGAGGGGAGAAAAGTTCCTCCCCTTAACTAAGGGGAGGTCAGGAGGGGTTAAATTGCGGAAAATTCCAACCGCTTCCAGAGTAAATCAGGCTGATCAATGAGGAAACGCATCAAGCGGAGTTTTTTTCTGGCGGCCGGCCTGTTTTTCGTCGGCCTCGGGATAATAGGCGCGTTTTTGCCCGTAATGCCGACGATGCCGTTCATGATATTGGCTTTATGGTGCTTCGCCCGCAGTTCGGAGCGGTTCCACACATGGCTTTACACCCACCGTCTCTTCGGCCCTTCCCTTCAGCTATGGGAGAAGCACCGCGTGATCCCGCCCATCGCCAAACTGGGAGCAATAGCGGGGATGACCGGCAGCATGATCTATGTATCCCTGTTCTCTGAAGCCCCCTGGCACCTACTCGCCGCCATGGGCGTCTTTATGGCGAGCGCCGCCTGGTGGCTTCTTTCCAAGCCTAGCGCAGCGCCGCCAGTTGATAGGATTGAGGACCGGCATCAATGTTCAAAGCCCAAGCGGCGTTGAACCCGGCGCTCTCCAGACGGGGACGCAAAGCTTTGGCGTCTTCGGGGGTGAGGGGGCCGACCACTACCCGATGCACGGTGCGTCGGCCGACCGTTGCCGCCACCACCCTGGCGGAAAGGCCGGAATTACGCCGCGCCATGCGTTCGGCGTTTCCGGGCGCGGCGAAGCTGGCCAGCACAAAATGCAGGCCGCCGCTTTCTGAAGCTATAGCCGGTTCGGGGGCGGGTTTTGCGTCCGGCGCAGCGGCGGACATAGCGGCGAATCTGGCTTCAAACTCCGGTTCGAGGGCGGAGACCAGCACCGTGCCTGGGGTGATTTTGGGGGCGCTCGGCGCCGCCGGCCGAGCAGGCCGGGAATCAACAACCTCGACAGGAACCGACTTGTCTTCCGGCCCGCCGTCCCATTCGTCTCCTTCGTTGGCGACCTTAACAACCTTGGCGACCGCTGTTCCATTATCCTGACAGAACTCTCCGCCGGAAACGCCGCGCCAGACGGCGCAGTCTTTGGCGGCGACCGCAGAAATGCCGTGATCGGCGATTGTCTTTTCGGTGGCGAACAGGCTGATGCCGTCGGCGACCAGGGCCGCGACCTGCATCTCGATCCCGCAGCCGGACAGGAACAGGGGGAAAACAACAAAGGCGGACAGGCGTGAGAACCGGAACATGGATTCCTTCTCCATACAGTTGTGACTGCCGACCATGAAGGAAATTAGTTAACGAATCGTGTCAGGCTGCGGCTTTTTTAGCGGCGGGCTTTTTCTTCTTGG